>JAHFPK010000271.1 GCA_023266715.1 Hyphomicrobiales bacterium
TCAACTGCCCAGTTCGAGCACGAAGCCACCACATCGAAAATCTCCGATGACCAGATGTTCTACTGCATGTCGCGCGGCCTCAATCAGGAAGAGGCGGTAGCCCTCATCGTCAACGGCTTCGTCCGCGACGTCCTGCAGCAACTCCCAATGGAATTCATGGCCGAGACCCAGAAGCTGATAGGAATTTCTCTTGAGGGATCTGTTGGATAGCCCTGCAACTGTTGTCATCCCAACGAAATTAGAAAGTAAATGAATTAAATGCTCGAAATTAAAAACCTCCACGTCAAACTCGCCGATGAAGACCGGGTCATCATCAATGGTCTCAATCTGAAGGTCGAAGCCGGCGAAGTGCATGCCATCATGGGGCCAAATGGCTCCGGCAAATCTACACTGTCCTACGTGCTTTCCGGCCGCGAAGGCTATGAAGTGACCGAAGGATCTGTCACCTACAAGGGCGAGGATCTGCTTGCCATGGAACCCGATGTGCGCGCCGCCAAGGGCGTGTTTCTCGCCTTCCAATACCCAATCGAAATTCCTGGCGTTGCCACCATGCAGTTTCTCAAAGTGGCGCTGAACTCCCAGAAGAAAGCCCGCGGCGAAAAGGAATTGTCCACACCCGACTTCATGCGCCTTGTAAAGGAGCGCGCTGCAAGACTGAACATCAGTCCGGACATGCTGAAGCGCCCAGTGAATGTTGGCTTTTCCGGCGGCGAAAAGAAGCGCGCCGAAATTCTCCAGATGGCAGTCCTTGAACCCGCTCTGTGCGTGCTCGATGAAACCGACTCTGGCCTCGACATCGATGCAATGCGTGTGGTGGCCGATGGCGTGAATAGCCTGCGTTCGCCCGATCGTGCCATGATCGTGATCACCCACTATCAGCGCCTGCTCGACTACATTATTCCGGATCAGGTTCATGTGCTGTCACACGGACGCATCGTGAAATCCGGCGACAAGTCATTGGCACTTGAACTCGAATCCAGGGGCTACGCGGAATTTGCGGAGGAAGCCGCGTGAACGTCATCGTCCCAAAAACAGCGGCCGAATTGAACTACGGCCTGTCGCTGCCTCATCGCAAGATGGAGGACTGGCGCTGGACTGATTTGCGCCAATTGATCGACCGGCCCTATCCGCCACGCCAGACTGTCATCGCTTCGACAAAAGATGTGGGACGACTGCTGAAGTCTTCGCCTTTTGCAAAGGTTGCAGGCACGCGCATGGTGTTCGTCAACGGCCACTATTCAGCCGAGCACTCGCAACTGAAAAATGAACACCTCGCATCGCGAGTAAAGATCGACGAACCCGTCATCAACATGAATGCCGCCTTCGCCACCGATGGCGCGCGTTTGAAAATATCAGACACGGCGGATACGCCGGTTGAACTCCTTTTCATCTCAACGAATGCGGATCCCCGCACCATTGCCACACGCAACGTGATCGAAATTGAAAAAGGCGCTTCGGCTACACTCATCGAAACCCATTTGGGTGAGGGGGCATATCTCAGCAATTCTGTCACTGAAATCAGCGTTGGTGAGGGCGCACGGCTTGACCGCGTTAAAGCGGAGCTTGAAGCCACCGACGCAATTCACCTCAGCCACGCCGAATTCACCCTTTCAAAAAATACCGTGCTCAATGATTTCACCTTGACCTCAGGTGCGAAAACCAACCGCCAGAACGGCACGGTTGAATTCAAGGGGCAGGGGACGGACGCCAAGATTTCCGGTGCCTTCATGCTGGGCGGCAAGCAGCATGCTGACACGCGCCTCATGATTGACCACCAGGTGCCCCGTTGCACCAGTCGCGAACTCTTCAAATGCGTGATGGATGATCACGCCCGGGGAATTTTCCAGGGCAAGGTAGTCGTGCAAAGGGGCGCCCAGAAGACCGATGGCAAGCAATCAAGTCACGCACTTCTGCTTTCGGAAACTGCCGAGTTTGATGCCAAGCCCGAGCTTGAGATTTTTGCTGATGATGTCATCTGCGGCCATGGCGCAACATCGGGCGACCTGAACCATGATCATCTCTTCTATTTGATGTCGCGCGGCATTTCCGCAAGCGATGCCAAGTCATTGCTCATCGCCGCCTTCGTCGGCGAAGCCTTCGACGTAATCGTCCATGAGGGCATCAAGGAAGCGCTGGTCAAATTTTCCAACAAGTGGCTCTCCGAGCACCGGAGGGAGGCGTGAACATTCCATCCCTCACCCTGAGGTGCCCGCTGCAAGCGGGCCTCGAAGGGTCCGCCACAGGTTCCGTTGTTGGCCCTTCGAGGCTCACTGCGTTCGCACCTCAGGGTGAGGGACTTATGTAATGTTAGACGTCGCCAAAATTCGCAAGGACTTCCCCATCCTCGCCCGCGAGGTCTATGGCAAGCCCTTGGTCTATCTGGACAATGCAGCCTCAGCCCAGAAGCCGAAGGCCGTTCTTGATGCCATGATGAAGAGCTACACTGAAGAATACGCCAACGTGCATCGCGGCCTGCATTTTCTTTCCAATGTGGCCACTCAGGCCTTTGAGGACGCGCGTGAAAGCGTGCGTCGCTTTCTGAATGCATCGTCCAAGGATCAACTGGTCTTCACCCGCAACGCCACCGAAGCCATCAATCTCGTGGCCCAGAGTTTCGGCGGCCTCGTCATCAATGAAGGTGATGAGATCGTTCTCTCCATCATGGAGCACCACTCAAACATCGTGCCCTGGCATTTCCACCGGGAGCGCCGGGGGGCCGTGATCAAGTGGGCACCCATCGATGACGATGGCAATTTCCTCACTGACGAATTTGAAAAGCTGCTCAACCCGCGCACCAAGATTGTCGCCATCACCCACATGTCGAATGCGCTTGGTACAATCGTTCCCGTCAAGGAAGTCATCAGGCTCGCCCATGCGCGGGGAATCCCTGTTCTGGTGGATGGCAGCCAGGCGGCGGTGCACATGGCCGTTGATGTGCAGGCGCTGGATGCGGATTTTTATGTCTTCACCGGCCACAAGACCTATGGTCCTACCGGCATCGGCGTCCTCTATGGCAAGGCTGAACACCTGAACCGCATGCCGCCCTATCAGGGTGGTGGTGAGATGATCAACGAAGTCACCACGGAAGGCATCACCTATAACAACCCACCTCACCGTTTTGAGGCGGGAACCCCGGCCATCGTCCAGGCCATAGGCCTCGGCGCGGCGCTGGACTACATGACAAGCATTGGCCTCGATAATATCGCTGCCCACGAGGGTGGGCTTCGCGACTATGCCACCCAGCGACTTTCCGAAATAAACTCGCTCCGCATCTTTGGCCGCGCCAAAAACAAGGGCGCCATTGTCTCCTTCAACATGAACGGGGCCCATGCCCATGATGTTGCAACGGTCATTGACCGGGCAGGGGTAGCCGTGCGGGCTGGCACCCATTGCACCCAGCCCCTGTTGCAGCGTTTTGGCGTCACCGCCACCTGCCGCGCCTCCTTTGCCATGTACAACACTCGCCAAGAGGTGGACAAATTGGCTGAAGCTCTTATCTCTGCACAAAGGATATTCCTGTGACCGGCCTTGCAATAGATAACGCGCCAAACCCCAGCGCCATTCCGGCCGACGAACTGGCCCGGATGACCGACGACATCGTGTCGGCCCTCAAGACCGTTTACGATCCTGAAATTCCCGTTGATATCTATGAATTGGGGCTCATCTATAAGGTTGATATCGACGATGATCGAAATGTGGCAATTGACATGACGTTAACCGCTCCGGGTTGCCCGGTGGCGGGCGACATGCCGGGCTGGGTTGAGAATGCGGTTTCGGCTGTGGCCGGTGTTGCGAGCGCCAAGGCAACCCTGGTGTTTGACCCGCCCTGGGATCATAGCCGCATGTCAGATGAAGCGCGCGTTGCGATGAATATGTGGTAAGGTAACAATATGGCTCAAATGAACCTCCGCCCGAAAGTTATGTCGCTCACCGATGCGGCAGCAGAGCGCGTGCGCCAGATCATTGCCAGGTCCGAGCGCCCGGTTCTGGGCCTTCGCGTTGGCGTGAAAAACGGCGGCTGTGCCGGCATGGAATACACGATGGAATGGGCCCATGAGCAGAAACCCTTCGATGAAGTGATCGAGGAAAAGGGCGTCAAGGTCCTGATTGACCCCAAAGCCATCCTCTTTTTGCTGGGCACTGAAATGGATTTCCAGACCTCCGCCCTGAAATCCGGCTTCACCTTCAACAACCCGAACCA
>JAHFPK010000032.1 GCA_023266715.1 Hyphomicrobiales bacterium
CACGAAATACGGTTGCTTTGCTGGCTTGGTTGGGCATGGGGTGGTCTCCTAAAGGAATTGAAATGTTCTAAGCTGTGCGCACCGATTAATGCTACGGTGAAGGACGTAGCATTGCTGAAAATTGCCATGCTACGTCTGGAAGTGAAACGTGGAGAATTCCAAATGGTTCATATTGTAGGCTTCGCTGAAATAGGCGCCCTCGTTGGCGATCCGGCGCGGGCCAATATGCTGGAAGCGCTGATGGACCGCCGGTCCTTGACTGCAAAGGAGCTGGCGGCGCGCCGGAATCTCTCCCCAAACCGCAAGTGGGCATCTTTCCAAAATGATCATGGCCGGCCTCATCACCATGGAACAGCATGGCCGCCACCGTTATCATTCCTTGGCATCGAGTGAAATTGCCCGCATGCTTGAAGACATGCAACAGGTCGCCTCAACTCAGAACATCAAGCACGCCGGGCGCACTATTCGGACTGGTCCCCATGATGCAGCAATGCGGGTAGCCCGCGGTTGCTACGACCATATGGCTGGTCTCCTGGCTGTTAATGTAACGGATGCGATGATATGCAAGGGGCAAATTGAATTCGAAGGCGATGGCGGCAGCGTGACTGACGCAGGCAAATCATTTCTCGAAAAATTCGGCATTGATATAGCGGCTACGGTGCAATCAAAGCGCATCTTCTGCCGTCCCTGTCTCGACTGGAGCGAGCGCCGCTATCACCTCGCAGGAGCGATAGGCGCAGCCTTGATGCACCGGACCCTGGAATTGAAATGGGTGAAGCGGCAAGAAGGTACCCGCGCTCTGGCCATAACGCGGGCCGGGCAAGACGGCTTTCAAAAGACATTTGGGATCGAGCCGGTCGTTTGAACCTTGCCTATCCTTGGCCATATTCCAAGCCTAGCAAATCCGCTGTGGCTTGTGCTATGGCCACTAGAACATAGAGACGGAACCGGATCAGTAAACCAACAATGTTGAGATTTTTAGGATGGCTTTTCGGAGCTGGTTTCATGATATTCTTAGGCCTGTCGGGGGCCTTGGTTTACGTGATTTGGGATGTGGCCAAGGGCCTTCCGGATTATAAGCAATTGGCTTCCTATGAACCTCCGGTCATGACGCGCATTCACGCCGCCGATGGCTCACTTCTTGCCGAATACGCCGACGAAAGACGCCTCTTCGTTCCGATCAACTCCGTGCCCAAGAGATTGATCCAGGCCTATATCTCTGCCGAAGACAAAACCTTTTACACGCACGGCGGCCTTGATTGGCGCGGTATTGCGGCAGCCGGTCTGCGCTATATTCAGGTCAAATTGACAGGCAAGGGGCAAATCGTCGGTGCCTCAACCATTACCCAACAGGTGGCCAAAAATTTTCTTTTGAACAACGAGCAAACCATTGAACGCAAGTTGCGTGAGGCCATTATTGTTCAGCGCATTGAAGCAGCCTTTTCAAAAGATCAAATTCTTGAACTCTATTTGAACGAGATTTTCCTTGGCCTGAACTCCTATGGGATAGCGGCGGCTTCGCTGAATTATTTCGGCAAATCGCTCAATGAGCTTTCCCTTGATGAGATGGCCTATCTTGCGGCCTTGCCCAAGGGACCCAACAACTACCACCCCTTCAGGCATAAGGATCGTGCTATTGAGCGGCGAAATTGGGTTCTCCTGCAGATGCTGGATAACGACTACATTACCCAGGCCGAGTATGATGAAGCCATTCAGAAACCCCTTGTCGTCAGCCCGCGCCCATTTGGGGCCCAGCTCTTTGCGGCTGAATCCTTTGCCGAGGAAGTGCGCCGCGAATTGACGCATATGTATGGCAAGGACGCACTCGGCAAGGGCGGGCTTTCAGTTCGCACAACACTTGACCCAAAACTGCAAATCTATGCAAGGCAGGCCTTGGCCAGGGGCCTGATCGCCTTTGATCGCAAGCGCGGTTTCCGCGGTCCAGTCAGGAAGGTGGAAGTTCAAGGCGATTGGGGCTTGCTCCTTGAGAAGCCGCGCCCCCCCGCCGATGTCGCACCTTGGCGCCTGGCTGTTGTTCTTGATGTGAATCAAAACCAGGCGGATGTTGGACTTCAGCCAAAATTGCTGCCCGATGGAAAGCTGGAAGCAGTCCGCGAAACAGGAACCATTCCGGTGGCCCTGATGGGCTGGGCACGATCTTACGTTGACGGAACCCAACTCGGTCCTAAAATCGAAAAAGCAACAGACGTGCTGGCTAAGGGCGATGTTATTTATGTGGCTCCAAGCAGTGAACTGGGCCAATGGCACCTTGTGCAAATGCCTGACGTGGAAGGTGCTCTCATTGCCATGGATCCCCACACGGGCCGTGTACTTTCATTGGTTGGAGGGTTTTCCTATGGCAATAGTCAGTTCAACCGCGCGGTTCAGGCCATGCGCCAACCAGGCTCGGCATTCAAGCCAATAGCTTACGCCGCGGCCCTGGATAATGGGTATACGCCGTCGTCGGTGGTGCTCGATGCGCCTGTTGAGTATCAAATGCCCAGTGGCGAAGTTTGGAAGCCCAAGAATTATCAAAACAAATTCTTCGGTCCTTCAACCCTTCGCCGTGGCATTGAGCAATCCCGAAACGTGATGACAGTGCGCCTGGCCGACGATCTCGGCATGACAAAAATAGTCGACCTTGCCCAGCGTCTTGGCCTTTACGACAAAATGCCACTTGAGCTTTCCATGGCGCTTGGTGCCGGTGAAACCACGCTGATGAAAATGACAACCGCCTACAGCATGTTTGCAAATGGCGGAAAAAAGATCCAGGCAACCTTAATTGACCGTATACAGGACCGTTACGGCCGCACAATTTTCCGTTTTGACAAAAGGGATTGCAGTTTCTGCCAGCAGGAAACCTATACGGCGAACAGTGCTGAACCCGAACTCATCGACGTGCGTGAACAGGTCATGAGCCCCTATACGGCCTACCAGATAACCTCGATGTTGGAAGGCGTCGTCCAGCGCGGAACCGGCCGAAAACTTCAGATTGTGGGCAAACCAGTTGCTGGCAAAACCGGCACTTCAAATGAAGAAAAGGATGCCTGGTTCATAGGCTACACGCCTGATCTCGCCGTAGGTGTGTATGTTGGCTATGACAATCCCAAGCCCATGGGCAAGAAGCGCACCGGTGGCGAATTGGCAGCCCCCATTGTCGCAGACTTCATGCGGCTCGCATTGCGCGAACAGCCCGCCACGCCTTTTCGCGTGCCTCGCGCCATTGAACTCATTCCGATTGATGCCAACACGGGACAAAGGGCAGTTTTTGGTGACGAGGGCGTTATTCTCGAAGCCTTCAAGCCCGGTGAAGAGCCGTCCGACTCAACAAAAGTTATTGGTGAGGATTTGGCGTCCGTTTCAACCGAGTCCATATATGGCGCAGGCCAGCAAATCGTGCCACCCTTCCAAAATGAAGAACCCGTTGAAGAAGGCGGGTTGACGACGGGCACCGGCGGCCTCTATTGAGCCTCCACCATTAAAATTGAAAGCAGTCGATAGATGCGTGCAGAAATTGCCAAGCTCGTGGAAGAAATGAAGCAGTCCGTCGGATTGCTAAGGAGGCATCTTTGACTGGGATTCAGCCATTCGTCAGCTTGCGGAGTTGAATGCCAAGTCGGAAGATCCCAATCTCTGGAACGATCCGCAAAAAGCCCAGAACATTATGCGCAAGCGCCAGGATTTGGACGGGCGCATATCGTCCGTTTTGCGCCTTGAACAAACCATTGAAGATAATGTTGGCCTCATCGAACTCGGTGAAATGGAGGGCGATCAGTCCATCGTAGCCGAAGCCGAAAAAGCCCTGTCCAGGTTGCAAGCCGAAGTCGCCGAACAAGAACTTGAAACTCTTCTCTCGGGTGAAGCCGATGCCAACGACAGCTACGTGCAAATCAACGCCGGTGCTGGCGGCACGGAAAGTCAGGACTGGGCCTCAATGCTGATGCGCATGTACACGCGCTGGGCCAACCAGAGCAAGTTCAAGGTCTCGGTGCTCGATGAGCATGTGGGTGAAGAGGCCGGCATCAAGTCCTGTACCCTCGAAATCAAGGGCCACAATGCCTACGGCAAATTGAAAACCGAATCAGGCGTCCATCGTCTGGTTCGAATTTCGCCTTATGATTCAAACGCCAGACGGCACACGTCATTTGCCTCCGTTTGGGCCTATCCGGTGATTGATGACAATATCGATATTCAAATTAATGAAAGCGATTGCAAGATAGATACCTATCGCGCGTCCGGGGCAGGTGGGCAACATGTTAACACCACCGATTCTGCCGTGCGCATTACCCACCTACCAACAGGCATTGTTGTTGCCTGCCAGGCAGAGCGCTCGCAGCACAAGAACCGGGCAACTGCCTGGAAAATGTTGAAGGCACGGTTGTACGAATTGGAACTGCAAAAGCAGCAAGAGAAGATCGACGCTGTCAATGCCAAGAAAACCGACATTGGCTGGGGCCACCAGATCAGATCCTACGTGCTGCAACCATATCAGTTGATCAAGGATTTGCGCACCGGGTTTACCAGCACCAACCCTGCAGCCGTGCTTGACGGGAATCTCGATGACTTCATTCAGGCTTCACTTGCAAAGCGGGTGCAGGGACTGGATTCGGAAATAATCGAAGACATTGATTAGCACGTGATCCGGGGCAGGGCTCAGAGCGGCTTGACAACCTTAAGGGGCCGAAATGTGTTTTCCGCCGAGTCATTAAAATAATTGTCTTGCGCAATTGTGAGGTTATGGGCGGGGCGCGCCTTTGCGTCAGCGGGAGGGGGTTGCTGAACCTCCGCATCGGCGAGCGGGTTTTCAGACCGGCCGATCATTCCGTAAATATTGGCGCCATTTTCAATGGAAATGGTCTCGTTGAGAATATCGCCTTCAACCTGCGCCCCTGCATAGAGATTTACATGGCGGCCTCGAATTGGGCCGATCACTCGGCCGCGAATGAAAATTTCCTCGGCAATCAGCTCGCCTTGCACAAATCCATTCATGTCGATAACACAAGACTTGGCGCGAACCGAGCCGTAGACCGTGCCATCTATATGCAGTTCGCCGCCGGCCGTGATATTGCCCTCGAAAGTCACATCCTGGGCAATAATGGAGGGCCCGGAACTGTTCGAGCCTTCGCTTCCGTTAGTTGAATGTTTCGAGCGCTTGAAGATCATCCTGAGTTCGCCAAAAGTTTTGAGGATCAATCACATGGCCATTTACACGCGTTTCATAGTGTAAATGGGGCCCTGTGCTGCGCCCCGAATTTCCCATCCAGCCAACGACATCTCCGCGGGCGATGCTTTGCCCCAGGGACACGTTAACCGACTTCAGGTGACCATACCGGGTTGAGACCCCGTTGTCATGAAGGATTTCGACTAGGTTGCCGTAGGGCCCGTGGGGGGCCGCCCAGGTGACTTTGCCGTCCGAGGTGGCCAGCACCGGCTCACCAAAGACGGATTTGAAGTCAATGCCGCCATGGAAGGCCAGGGAAAGCCGCAAAGGGTCCTTGCGATAGCCAAAAGAACTGGAAATCCCTGTAATCTGGGTCATGGGCTTAACGAGGGGTAAATCCGCCACCGCAGCGCGAACCTTGCTCTCCTGGTCCAGTGTGTTGTGCACATCCTCTATGCCATCGGCGATTTCCGCTTCACGGCGGGCGGGCTCCGGCAAACTGATAAAAGGCCCACCCATGGCCCCCGCTTCTGTCTTCGCAAGCGTGGCTGAGATTGGTAGATTGATCCCCAGTTTGGTTAACAGAACGCTCGTTATTTGCAGTTTTTGCAGTGAAAACGAATGTGCCCGCTTAAGCAGGGAAAGGTGCTGGCTATGCATGGTCAGAAATTCGTCATTCATCTCAGCCAGTGGTTTGACCGCCTCTGAACGGGACTGAAAATCGGTCGCAAAACGCTTCAAAAAATAGCCTTCAGCCGCCCCTTCTTTGTTGCGGATTTGCGTCGGCACAGGCCCCGCGTTTGGCTTTAACGGAAACCAGCCTTCCTGGAAAAAATTTTCCATTTTTTTCTGCTGGTCCGCCAATTCATCGAATTCAGCTTTTACCTCATCCACTTTCTTGAGGTAACTTTTCTGGTCAAGGAGCAGGCGATCATTGATCCGTTCAACCGAAGCGCGAAGCTCCGACAGGCGATTTTCATAATCCAGCCGCGCTTCAAAGAGTTTTTGCTGCTTGAGTTCGAGCAACTGGTCCTTGAAGATGATGTTGATGCTCGCATAGGCCATCCAAGAAAGGCCGATCAGGCCGATAACGAGCAGGGAAATCTGCGAAATTGGCGAGACCGTTATGAATTGCACGTCGGCATTGCTGCGCACATAAATTTGGCGCGTTTGTAGCAGGCTGCGAAGCGGCGAACGCCGCTTCATCGACCACACCGCTTTAGTCTGATGACTTTTCGCCATCAACCTATTCCCACCCACTAACTCAGCACATTGCTTCGGATTCTGCCTCGACCTGTTAAAGATGCCAGTTTTGCTGTCAAACGCAAGTTTAATGTAGGGCCTCCGGATGGACTCATCTTGCTCTTTTGGTAAAAATATTGCCTTTGTTTAGCCTATCTTTACTGGCCAATGAGATTAGAATTTGACCTGAGATGGCATAGAATTAGCTCTAATTAACTGATTCCACTTGGAATTGACGAAAGATTTGGACTGGTAACTGAGGCAGTTAAGAATTGCAGCATCGACTGGCTAAAATATTAGTGCTCGCATTGCTTTCGATTACCGCCATTGTGGTTATTGTGGGAGCAGCGTTTTTTTGGCGTTTGTCGCAAGGCCCGGTTTCTCTCGATTTTATGACGGAACGGATCGAAAGGGAGATTAATAAATCCCTTTTGGGCATGACCGTTAAAATGGGCGGCGCGGTCTTTGAATTGGACAGCGCAACCGGTGTTCCCCACTTTCGTCTGCGCGATGTGGTGTTGCTTGATCAGTCAGGCAATCTTATTGCCAAGTCACAGCGGGCAGCCATCAGTTTTGAAGGGTCTGCACTTTTCACCGGGTCCCTGGTGCCACGCGGCTTGGAGCTCATAGGTACCCGTATCCTTGTCAAGCGCCAGCTTGATGGAGGACTGGTTCTGGGTTTCGGAGCACCCGCCGCGTCTGAAAACGAAACGGTGGCCATAGATGGGTCACTCATCAATGGTAACGACGCGAAGTCGGGCCGCGAAGAGCAGACTGCGATATTGCCTGAAGCGACGTCGAAGTCCCTGATTGATATTTTGTCCGGTGCGGGCGATGGCTCAAATGCGTCGACGCTAGAGGACATCCGCATTTCCGAAGCCTCGATCCAGCTTTTTGATGAAGCCAACCAAGCCAATTGGTTTGCCCCTCAAGCGGATCTGACGTTCAGGAAAATGCCCTATGGTTTTGTCGTTTTTGCGAAAGCCACCGTAGCAAGTGGCGGCCTGCCATGGCGCACCGAACTGTCGGCGACCTATCGAAACCAGTCCCGTTCTTTTGCGGTGAGCGCGCGCATTGAGGATTTGGTGCCGGCAAGTGTCTCAGATGAGATATTTGCCTTGAGCCAGTTTGCCAAAGTCGACGTCCCGCTCTCAGGTCATGCGGAACTGGAAGTTACTGAAACAGGCGTACTGACCAAAGCCTCCGCGGAATTTGCTGCTTCGGCTGGAGTTGTCGGACTGCCTGGTTACATTGCCCAGCCTATTGTGATCGACGAAGGCGCCTTGCGGGCCGATTACGATCCGTCCACCGGCGGTTTCAAGATCATTGATTCAATCATCCTCATTGGCGGATCACGCGCCGAACTGACCGGGCAGGTTGATCCCATAAGAGCAAGCGATGGCCGGTTAACTGACATCAGGATTGACCTGAAGGCCACCAACGTGAGTGTTGATGCGCAAGGGACGGTGAAAAACCCGGTTCTCGTTGACCGCGTTGAATTTCTGGGCAAAGCGTCTGTTGAAGGTGCCGTATTGGAAATTGATGATCTCGTCGTAATGTCTGGCAATACGGGGGTTCGTTTGCGTGGAACCATTACCGGCGGTGATGAGTCAGCTGGAATTGCATTGTCGGGCCGTGTGCGCGATGTCTCAGCCGAATTTCTCAAGACGCTTTGGCCGCCAATTGTAGTGCCCAAGTCACGCAAATGGGTGACCGAAAACGTGCGAGCGGGGCGCATAACGGAAGGCGCTTTCAAAGTTAATATTCCGGTGAACGGACTGGCCCAAGCATTGCGCCAGAAGGTGCTGCCCAATGAAGACATTGACTTTCAGTTTTCGATGGCGGATGTCACCTCCACTTACTTTAAATCATTGCCGCCGCTGCTCGCAGCCTCGGGCCGCGCCCATTTGCGCGGTGACAGCTTTGAATTGACCATCGATGACGGCAAGGTGGTCTTGCCATCCAGCGGCACTATTGAGGTTAAACAAACTACGTTCAATGCGAGCCAATTTTTGACCGCGGCAGTACCCGGCGTTTTTGAGCTTAATTTGTTTGCAGGCGCATCTGAGTTGATGGAAATCGCAACTCTGCCTGACCTTAGTCTCATACAAAATGCAGGCTTTGCTCAACTAACTGTGAGCGGACAGGCTGAGGCAAAAGTTGCGATCAACATGCCGTTGATGAGAGGTGTCACACGCGACCAGATTCAGACCAAGACCACGATCAAAGTGGCCAATGCCGGCATCAAGCAGGTCATATCAAATGTTGATTTGTCCGAAGGCGCGCTACTTGTCGCATTTGATCGGAATGGAATTAAGGCCTCGGGACCCGTGAAAATCAATGGCTTTCCTTCCAAGGTTTCCTGGGAGAGGGCAGCAGGTGCGGAATCCAAGGCAACTGCTTCTGTTGAAGCTGAACTTGATGACAAGGCGCGCGAGAAACTTGGCATCAAGATAGGCGATTTTTTGCACGGCCCCGTAAAAGTTTCGGCTGACATAACCGGAGTGGGAGAGAGGAATTCAATCATCAGGGTGAGGGCTGATCTTGCGAAAGCCGAGATGTATATTGACCCAATAAGCTGGCGCCGGCCACCGACGCCTCATACGACTGCGAGTTTTACATATTTGGCCGGTGATGAATCTGGCCGAAAGGTTGAAGATCTTGTCATCAAGGGGCAAAGCCTGAGTATCAAGGGAGATATTTTCCTGAATTCCAATGGGGGAATGAAATCTGCAAATCTTTCGCAGGTTTGGCTGAGTGACGAAAACAATTTCACCATGACCATGGAGCCCGAAGGCGAGAGTCAATCAATTGTGATCAGTGGAAAAACATTTGATGCACGCCCCTATGTGAAATCAATTTTTTCAACTAGCGCGGGCTCTGGCAACAAATCCGCTTCCACCGAGAATCTGGATATAAATGCGCAGGTTGACCGGGTTTTTGTCAATCGCGGTGAGGTTCTGACCGGAGTTACCGCAACACTGGCCGTGAGAAACCGGGCCGTTTCCAATGCAGATATTGAAGGAAAATTTTTGTCAGGAAAAGCGCTGGTCATTCGCGTTCGGCCGACTGAAAACGCAAGGCAGTTGCAAATTGTCAGCGCTGATGGCGGGGCCGCCTTGCGCGCCTCAAACCTCTATTCAAAGGTGGCAGGCGGAAGCCTTGAATTTTCTGCCCTTTTGTCCAATAACGCCAATTCTACCATTCAGAATGGTCGCTTAATTCTGCGTGACTTTGACGTCCGCAACGAAGCAGCACTTGCTGATATTGATAGTCGCGGAAAATCAAAAAAGTCCGGCCCGCGGCGCGAAGGACTTTCATTCACCAAACTTACTTTGCCTTTCACCACCGATGCGAGATTTATCAGGATCGGCGATTCATTATTGAAGGGCGTTGAACTCGGCGCCTCAGCCGAAGGGTTGATCCGAAAGGCCGATGGCGCGATTGATATTACTGGAACGATTATCCCCGCCTATGGCATCAATGCCGCCGTCGGAAACATTCCGCTGTTTGGTGAAATTCTCACTGGTGGCAAGGGGCAGGGAATATTTGGGTTAACCTTTGCGCTTGGCGGCTCCATGGCTAACCCCAAAATTCAGTTCAATCCATTGTCAGCCATTGCGCCAGGGATTTTTCGTAAGATATTCGAGTTCGACGGCTCTGGGCCGCCAGTGAAGCAGAAGGTCAAGGAATCAAACTGAGGGGGCTTACTTTGGCTTGATCAAAACGTGTTTCTTTTTCCCCATCGACAGCTTTATCACGCCTTCACTGTTCAGGTTTTTGTTGGTCAGCTGCATCTTTTCATCGCGAACTAAGACATCGTTGACGCGAATTCCCCCTCCTTGAACCGAACGGCGGGCTTCGCTATTTGAAGCTGCAAATCCTGCGAGCACGTTTGCCTGAAGAACGCCAACACCAGCCGACAAATCAATTTCAATGGTGGGCAAGCCTTCAGCACTGGCACCTTCTTCAAAGGTCTTGCGCGCAACCTCGGCGGCATCCTCAGCCACTTTCCTGCCATGAAGAAGAGCGGTGGCTTCAACGGCCAGGATTTTCTTTGCGTCGTTTATTTCTGAGCCTCCCAGCTTCTCTAGCTTTTCAATCTCGGCGAGGGGCAATGTGGTGAAGAGCCTGAGGAAGCGCCCCACATCGGCATCTTCCGTGTTGCGCCAGAACTGCCAGTATCCGTAAGGAGACAGCATGTCCGCATTGAGCCACACGGCCCCGCTTGCCGTCTTCCCCATTTTCGCGCCCGATGCGAGTGTTATGAGCGGCGTGGTAAGGGCAAAAAGCTGGTGCGTGCCCATGCGTCGGCCGAGGTCAATGCCGTTGACGATATTGCCCCATTGGTCGGAACCGCCCATCTGCAGATTGCAGCCATAGCGCCGCGCCAGTTCGGTAAAATCATAGGCCTGCAGGACCATGTAGTTGAATTCGATAAAGGTGAGTTCGTGTTCGCGCTCCAGCCGTAGCTTGACTGAATCCATGGCCAGCATGCGGTTGACCGAAAAATGGCGGCCAATCTCCCTCAGCATGTCGAGATAGTTCAGCTTCGTCAGCCATTCCGCATTGTCAATCATCAAGGCGTCTTTTGCACCGGAACCAAAGCGCAGGAACTTGCTGAAAACCTGCTGGATGCCGCGCTTGTTGTCCTCAATATCTTCAAGGGTAAGCATCTTGCGGCTTTCATCGCGCCCCGATGGATCGCCAACCCGCGTCGTGCCGCCTCCCATAAGTGCAATGGACTTCTGTCCCAATTCCTGCGCCCAATGCAGCAGCATGATTTGCACCAGCGAACCCACATGGAGCGACTTGGCCGTGCAGTCAAAGCCGATATAAGCGGTGACATCTCCCTTCGCCGCCAGGTCATCCAGGCCTGCTGCATCCGAGTATTGATGGATATAGCCCCGGCTTGAAAGGGTGTTAAGAAAGTCTGATTTATATGTGGTCATAGTGGGCTGCTCATAGCATGGGATAATCCGGTGTCAAAACTAACAACAGCAATAGGCCTGATGTCAGGCACCTCTCTGGATGGCATTGATATTGCCCTCATTCGCACCGATGGGGAAAATATCGTCGAGCGCGGGCCATCGCAAACCTATGCCTACTCGGACGCGCAGCGCAATATTTTGCGTGCTGCCCTAGTGGAAGCCAAAAACCTCACGAGACGGGACGAAAGGCCATCTGGCCTTGCCAAGGCGGAAGCCGCACTCACCGATTGGCACGCGCAGGCGGTTGAGAGTTTTTTGAAAGCCAATCCCGCAACCATTGATGTCATCGGCTTCCACGGCCAGACGGTTATTCACCGTCCTGAAATAAAGCTCACGATTCAGCTCGGCGACGGGAAGGCACTGGCCAAAAAATTGGGCATGCCCGTTGTCTATGACATGCGCGCCGCGGACGTGGCCGCAGGCGGGCAGGGCGCACCGTTTGTTCCCGTCTATCATCGCGCACTGGCCGCGAGCTTGCCGGAACGGCCCATAGCTTTTGTGAACATCGGTGGCGTGGCCAACATCACTTGGATTGGTGCCAATGGTGAGATGATCGCCTTTGATACGGGCCCGGGAAATGCACTGCTTAATGATTGGGCCATGAAGCATTTGGGACTCCCCCAGGACACCGGTGGGGCACTGGCATCCAAAGGCAAAGTCAATGATGAAGTATTGGACGCCGCATTGGCTCTACCATTTTTCGACCAGCCTCCTCCAAAATCATTGGATCGCAATGCTTTTCAAGCTTTGTCACTCGCTGGGCTGTCACCGGAAGATGGTGCTGCAACTTTGGTGGCCTTCACCAAATTTGCAATCGTGCTGGCCAATGATTGGTTTCCGTCTCCGCCCAAGCGATACATCGTCTGTGGTGGCGGACGGCACAATCCCGCAATCATGTCATCATTGCCGGGCGGCTCGGAACTATTTCAAACTGCCGAGGACGTGGGCTTGAACGGCGACTCCGTGGAAGCTGAAGCCTGGGCCTATCTCGCCGTGCGCAGCCAAAAGAAATTGCCGCTCAGCTTCCCCATGACAACCAAGGTGAGCGCGCCAATGACGGGTGGCGTGCTAGCTCTCCCGTGACAGGCGCCTGTCCAGGTAGGTTGAGCAAATCTTGCTGAGCTCGTCGGTCTTGTCCTGGAAGAAGTGATTAGCACCGGCCACAACCTTGTGTTCGATGACGATTCCCTTCTGCGTCTTCAGCTTGGAAACAAGGCTGTGAACCGATTCCGGTGAAGCCACCACGTCCTTTTCGCCATTCACAAACAGGCCCGATGCCGGGCAGGGGGCGAGGAATGAAAAGTCATAATGCTTGGCCAGCGGCGCAATGGAAATAAAGCCGCCAATCTCCGGCCGCCGCATCAGGAGCTGCATGGAAATCCAGGCCCCGAAGGAAACCCCGGCAATCCAGCAGATCTTGGCTTCTCGATTAAAGGACTGCAGCCAGTCCAGAGCCGACGCCGCATCCGAAAGCTCGCCCGCGCCATTCTCAAAGAGCCCTTGGCTGCGCCCTACACCCCTGAAATTAAAGCGTAAAACCGAGAATCCACGGCTCACAAAAGTCTGGTAAAGCGAATGTACAATGGGGTTGTTCATGGTTCCGCCAAAGGCGGGATGGGGATGGAGCAGAATTGCAATGGGTGAGCCTGATGGCTTGGCGTGGTGATAACGGGCTTCAATGCGACCGGCTGGGCCGTTAAATATAACTTCAGGCATCCCGTGGGGTCCGTTTCACTATTTTTACCCGTTTTATTTCTTCCCGTTAACTACCGTGTAATAGTTGACTCGGGAAGTCGGGCTTTCTATATTTGTTCTTTAGAATGGTTCAAGAGAGCGATTACTCTCCAGCCCCGGCAAGTTTCAAGGGCTTTAGCACGGCACGGGGGGCAAAAAGCAAGCCTTTCGTGCATTGGACAGAGGAAAAAGCAGATGAAAATGAGCACCAAGGGCCGGTATGCCGTCATGGCGATGATCGATATCGGCCAGCACTCGGCGGGCAACCCCATTTCCCTGTCGGAAATCGCCGAACGGCAGGATATCAGCCAGGAATATCTGGAACAGCTCTTCAGCAAACTTCGCCGCGAAAACCTGGTTGAAAGCGCCAGAGGTCCCGGCGGCGGTTATAAACTGGCACGAGATGCCGCCGATATCGCAGTTGCGGATATTATTCTGGCGGTTGACGAGGAATTGCGCTTCACCCGCTGCTCAGGCGATGCCGTGGATGGCTGCGTGAAGGGCGAGCAATGTTCCGCCCATGATCTCTGGTCGTCGCTCGGACGCCAGATGATGTATTTCCTGGGCTCCATCACCCTTGAGGATGTCGTTGAGAAACGCAACCTCGCGCTCTCCGCCACAATCAAACAGGCCAAGGATCGCTATGTGAGGCCGGCCGAATGAGAACTTATCTCGACCATAACGCCACCAGCCCTTTGCGCCCCGTCGTAAAGGAAGCCATGCGGGCGGCTATGGATGTGGACGGCAACGCCTCTTCCGTTCACCGGGAAGGCCGCGCCGCGCGTAAGCTTTTGGACGACTCGCGTGAGATAATCGCCCGCGAACTCGGCGTCATTGCGCCGATGATCATATTCACCTCCGGCGGCTCCGAAGCCAATAACGTGGCAATTAAAAGTGCCCCAGTCGAACGGATACTCGTATCCGCCATTGAGCATCCCGCAGTTATTGAAGCGGCCAAGGCTTCCGGGAAGTCTGTAGTTTATGTGCCGGTAACAACTGACGGTGTTGTTGATCTCAAGGCCCTTGCCGAATTGTTGGTGGGATCAAAAGCTTTGGTCAGCGTCATGCTCGCCAATAATGAAACGGGTGTCATTCAGCCCATTCGTGAAATTGTATCTCTTGCTCAGGCTCATGGCGCGCTGGTGCATACCGACGCGGTTCAGGCCTTCGGAAAGATGCCGGTCAACTTCGGCCTTCTCGGCGTGGATATGATGACCATTGCCGCCCATAAAGTTGGTGGTCCAACTGCCATAGGTGCCCTGGTGGTGCGCGATGGTTTGCCATTGGAGCCTCTGGTTCATGGCGGCGGACAGGAACTTCGCCGCCGGGCAGGCACAGAAAATCTTGTCGCCATCGCCGGATTTGCCGCCGTCGCAAAAGAAAACCATTTGAGTATCAAAGTCTTGCGCGATCAGCTTGAGGAAGCGCTTGAAAGTGCCGTGATCTTCGGTGGCGATGCCCCAAGGCTTCCAAACACAACCTATTTCTCTCAGCCGGGCATGTCAGCCGAAACCCTGCTAATGAATTTTGATCTCGAAGGCGTTGCAGTTTCATCGGGCTCGGCCTGCTCCTCCGGCAAAGTTACGAAGTCGCACGTGCTGACCGCCATGGGTATTGCCCCCGAATTGGCAAAGGGCGCCATTCGCGTGAGCCTCGGCTGGAACACGACCTCTGAACACATCGAACATTTCATCACAGTCTGGCGAAAGCTTCTGGCGCGCCACAATGCGAAAGCGGCAGCATAACATGGCAGACCTCGACACCATTGAACTCGTCAAAGATATCGAAGTCGATAAATACAAATATGGCTTCACCACCGATATTGAATCGGACTTCGCGCCGAAGGGCCTGAACGAAGACGTCGTCAAGTTCATTTCGAACAAAAAGGGCGAACCCGCTTGGATGCAGGAATGGCGCCTGGAGTCCTATCGCCGTTGGCTGCAAATGGACGAGCCTGCATGGGCCCGCGTGTCATTCCCCAAGATTGATTTCCAGGACCTCTATTACTACGCCGCGCCGAAAAGCATGGCGAACCCGAAGAGCCTTGATGAAATTGATCCCAAGCTTTTGGAAACCTACGCCAAGCTCGGCATTCCGCTGAAGGAACAGGAAATTCTGGCTGGCGTTCGAAAGCAGGGCGAGAAGAGCACCCTTGATGAGGATGGCAATGAACAGGTTGCGGGCCGCGTGGCCATTGACGCCGTGTTCGACAGCGTTTCCGTGGTCACCACGTTCAAGGATGAACTCGCCAAGGCGGGCGTCATCTTCTGCTCGATCTCCGAAGCCCTGCGCGAGCATCCCGAACTTGTGAAGCAGTATCTGGGTTCCGTCGTTCCGCAAGGCGATAACTTCTATGCGGCCCTGAACTCCGCCGTGTTCTCCGATGGCTCATTTGTCTATGTGCCGCCCAACACGCGCTGCCCCATGGAGCTTTCCACCTACTTCCGCATGAATGCCAAAAACACCGGCCAGTTCGAACGCACCCTGATCATCGCCGACAAGGGTTCCTACGTGTCCTATCTCGAAGGTTGCACCGCGCCCATGCGCGAGGACAGCCAGCTTCATGCCGCCGTGGTTGAATTGATCGCCCTTGATGATGCCGAAATCAAATACTCCACCGTGCAGAACTGGTATCCGGGCGATTCCGAAGGCAAAGGCGGCGTCTACAACTTCGTCACCAAGCGCGGGGATTGCCGGGGCAGGGGTGCGAAGATTTCATGGACCCAGGTTGAAACCGGTTCCGCCATCACCTGGAAATATCCAAGCTGCATCCTTCGCGGCGACAATTCACGCGGCGAATTCTATTCCATCGCCATTTCCAATGGCAGGCAGCAGGTCGACTCTGGCACCAAGATGATCCACTTGGGCAAGAACACTTCCAGCCGCATCATTTCCAAGGGCATCGCTGCAGGCCGCAGCGACAACACCTATCGCGGCCTCGTCTCGGCCCACCGCAAGGCATTGAACGCCCGAAACTTCACCCAGTGCGACTCGCTTTTGATCGGTGACAAATGCGGCGCGCATACGGTGCCCTACATCGAGTCCAAGACATCAACTGCGCAGTTCGAGCACGAAGCCACCACATCGAAAATCTCCGATGACCAGATGTTCTACTGCATGTCGCGCGGGCTTAATCAGGAAGAAGCCGTGGCGCTAATCGTCAATGGCTTCGTCCGCGACGTGCTGCAACAACTCCCGATGGAATTCATGGCCGAAACACAGAAGCTGATCGGCATCAGCTTG
>JAHFPK010000272.1 GCA_023266715.1 Hyphomicrobiales bacterium
CGCCCGGCACCGTCTGTTGGCACCTTAATGCCACTGGCCGCGTGTTTCCCAGCCAGCCGCGTGAAATCCTGCCCGCGCTTCGTCTGGTCGGACCAGTTCATGCCCGGTGCTTTGATGCCAGTATGCTCGACGGACGCAGTTTGAAAACTGCTTCCGCTCCCGTCGAAGTGGAAGCCTGGCACCTTGGAACCTCGGTTCTTACTGTCGGCAATCGCAAACCAGCTTCCTTGTCCGTGATTGGTCCCATCTGGATTGAATTTCTGGGCCTTCGAGGCGACCGGCATAAGCGCCGGCACATCACCCCAAAGGTGGAAGCTGCCAAAGTTCCAGCGGCTGCGGCCTACCCACGGAATCGCCCCGCGCACATTCTCCACGATCAACGGGATATGCCGGCCAGCCGCAATGCTTGCTTCTTTCTGAATGCGAAAGCAGGCATTGAACAGCCGGTTCAACCGCTCCAGCTCCGCGCCGGTCGTGTCGGCGCGGATTGCTGCGGCTTTTGCCTTTGCCAGCTTCCAAGGCATCGCCATGTAGGAATATTCTTGGCATGGCGGAGAGGCGACAATCAGCGCCGCGTCTTTGAATTGCGCGCCGTGGAGCGTCAAAACGTCTTGAATGACAAGCTGGCCGGCGTAGCGGTCATCGCCATAGACGTGCTGTTCTATGTCGAAGCCGATTACGTCATAACCCTCTGCAATGAGGCCGTCTGTCCAGCCTCCGAGGCCGCAAAAGAGGTCAATTGCCAGCGGTTTTATCATTGCGCCTTCCCATTCTCATTGGCTGCCGGTGGCTTCACCACATATTCCCCAGAAAGCACGATCTTCTCGAATTTCCCTTCCCTGAGCGCCCATTCGTACCGAAAGATTCCGCTATCGGGATTGTTTGGGTCGTTGTTCACTTTGCAAGTGATCCACGGAATGAAGTCGAGCGCACTTTCGCCAGGCGTCATTGTCCTGGGCGGCAAAGCCGGCAATGACGGATGCCAAACCACGTAATGAATGCCCATCTGGCCTCCATCGTGGATTCGCTTGGCCTGCATGATGATCATGCCCGCCATTGTTCCGAGGACAATATCGGGCCTTTCGTCAATGATCGAGGCGGCCATAATGAGTTGTGCCAAACGTGAATCGGGCATGATCTATCTCCTGATTCCAAAGTCTTTGGCCTTGATCTTCACCATGCGGCCATCCGGGTGATGCCAAACAATTCCCTCGATCAGCCCATCACTGAGATAGTCCTTGATGCCCTCGAAGGTGCGTGGTGGCTGCACACTCAGGATCAGACCAACCCCATTGTGATAAATCAGGCCATGCCGATGCCACGCCTCGGGGTTACCTTGGATTTTTGGCCCTACGAGTTCGTAGGTGCCGTCTTGGATAGGATGCTTTGAATCAATCCAGAACTGCATGGCTTCACGGTGCCATTCATCCTCGGGACCATCGCCCACGGGCAGCCAGCCGGGCCAGTGGCCAGTGGTTTCATCCGGCTCCTGGGCGGGCTCAAAGCCGGGAGGAACCGCTCTGCCCTTCTTCACATCGTAGCGCTTAAACAGCTTTCCACCCCTGATCATGCAGCAGGTGCCATCCATTTTGCGTGTGGCTATTCCCTCGCCAGCAACAACCCATTCGGCGCCGGGCACGATTTCATCACGCACCAAGCGGTCGCCATCGTAATTGCGCTGAAAAAGGCTGATAATTTTCCTCATATCGGTTTTCCTCCGTTATGAGCCATGCACCGCGCAAGGCTCGCCTTCATTTCCTCATCCGTGTAAACCCTGGGTGGGGCTGGCGCGGGCTTTGGTTCTTCCCAGATCGGCATTCCCCGCTTCACATCGCCCCAATAGGTCTGAACCCTCTTCCCGATATCGGCCGGCGCCACTCTCGATTCCTCCGATATCTTCCGGTGCAGCGAGGCGCGATAGTGCTTTGCCGCCTCGTAATCGGCCTCTGGAGGCGCGTTTTCGTCGAAGTCGTGCGGCCATTGGGCAGGAACCGTGGCATAGCCCCTGTCCTCGATTTGCCGCGTCTGCAGGCCAATTTTGAAGAAGTAAGCCACCCATGCGCCCCATTCGTCGGTGGTCTTGGCGAAGTGCTCGCCCTTGTGGCTGGTGTCGCGTGTTGAGATGAGAAATCCCGTGCCGCCGCGGCTTTCCATGAACACCTTGGCGAGGGTGCCATAGGTGTTGCGGTCAACGCCTGTGACTTTCGTGCCTGGGGGATTGTCGACGGCCTTCCGCTTGGCGCGCGCACGGGCAATAGCATCAGTTCCTACGGTCATTTGGGTTGCCAGTCGGCAGGCGGTTCATCCTCGCCGCGTTCGATGGCGATCATCCAGCCCTTGAGGCCGTCACCATCGCCCAATTCCCTGACATAGGCGGTCATGCGTTCGGCCCGGCGAATGCCCTCCTTGGTCTTTTCCTGATCTGCATTGACGCCCTGGTAATGGGCCGGGTTCCGGGTTGGCCGGTTGCTGACATAGGGCACAATCTCGGGGTGATAGGGCCGATCATCCACCACAAGCCCGCTATAGTCACGCAGCGCCATGCCGCCGAATTGATTATTCCCCATCCGGTCGGCCATTTCCACGATATCGGCCACGGTGGGGAGAAACTTGCATTTGGCGGGAATGCCGGTACGTAGGTCGGCCAGCTTGCTTTGCACCCAGGGCGGATAGCTTGCGATCACTCGCACAATGGCAAGGGTGTATTCCGGGGTGGTCTTGGCATAGTCTGGAAAAGCGCCAAGCACCTGTTTAGCCACGCGACTGGCGTTCTGCATCTTCTCGGCGTCTGAGGTCGTCGATAAAGTCATCGACTTCCCCGAAATTGGAAGCGAGAGAGCCTTTTTTTGATCTGTCATCGTAATTCCCTTCCATGACTTTTATCACGCTTGAAGATTTCAAAACCCAATCGAAGCTGCATTTCCAGACGCTATCGCCTTTCCCTGTCAGGAAAGAGCTGTTGCGAATCTTGTTGCACAAACGATACCAACCTTCCAGCCCACCAAGCTCTTTCAGCCGCAGCTTGAGGGCTTTGCGGCGGGCATCGCTGAGGTGTTGGACTTTTGCCAGGCCTACATCGTCGGCAAGATTGTTCCAGGCCGTGATTATTGCCTCCACCGTTTCCTTGTCGAGCAGGTCTGGCTTTGAGGCAGGCACCGTGGGTACGATAGTACCCTTTCTATCTGTCTCTGTATCTGCTTCTGTATCTGTCTCTGGGGCCGTTTCTGGTAACGGTTCTGACTTTTCTCTGAAACGTTTCACCCGAGAGGTCGAACTATCTGATTTATACTGTCTTTTGTCCCACGAGTGTGGAGCGTATGAGTATCCGTTGGCTCCGCCGCTCACTCTGTCGATAAGGCCAGCGTTAAGAAGGCGATCTAACAGCGTTACGATAGCGTCATCGGTAAGTCTCAATGCAAATGCACAATCTGAAACGTTTCCAAGTTTTCCTCCATTGCGGGAGGAAAGCGCAAGTACGTTCACCCATGCCTTGAATAGGTCATCAGGTAGCTTCTGGACTTTTGGGTCATCCAGAATTTCCTCATACATGCGAAACCAGCGCTGCATTACGCAATTTCTCCGGCTACCATTTGGAGGTAAAGTTTCTTTTCTTCTGGGGAGCAACTCAGCTTAAAATCTACAGTGAAGGCCGTATAGAGGTAAAAAAGAGACGCCGCCCTTTCTGGATCCAAATCAAACCATTCGCCATAAAGGCAATGTTCTTTTTGAAGCGAATGAAAACAAGCTTCCATTTCCAGTGCTATTGCCCTGCACGGAAACCGATAGGTCTTAAAAACTCCCACCTTGAAAGGTGAGGCTGTTTGAATTTGCTCAAGTCTTATGGTCGGAAAATTGGCAACGCCAACTTTACATGGCGCCACCCAATTACTGCCCTTCTTCTGCGCCATGATGTAAACAAAAACGTCCATGTTCTCGCGCATGCTTACCCCTTCCTCGGACAAAGGCGCCAGCCATCGCTTGTCGTCTCAATCTTGGCAGGCGTCAACGCCACCTTGCCGCGAAGCCCGCCGATCAGCTTATCTATGTCCCTGACCATGCCCTTCACCATGACTTTTCTGACCTGCTGGCCGAAATTCTTCATCAGTTCGCCCAGAAGCGCCTTTTCAAACTTGTCGAGGTGCGCAATCATCTTGCCGTCGAACATGAGATAGCTTCCAGACAGCGCCAGTTCAC
>JAHFPK010000273.1 GCA_023266715.1 Hyphomicrobiales bacterium
AGGTTCCAATGGCGCCACTTGCAGCAATGCCCGCCACGATCAATGTTGTTGCCGTTCCGCTGCCCAATATGGCCGTTGCCATGGCCCCCGACAGAAAGGCCGAGGGGCGATTTCCGAGGCGCACTTCGATGAAATGCTTGAGACGGTCGCCCCAGGCCCTAAGGACTCCCGTGCGCACCATGCGCACCCCCCAGAGAAGTAGGGCCACACCACCGAGAAGATTAATGATAACTAGCGTGCCTGGGTTCAATCTATCAACTCGGCCACGGCAAAGACCATGTCTTCACATTGGTGAAGAATTTCATGGCTTCCATGACGCCTTCCTTCACACCATTACCAGAGTCTTTAATCCCGCCAAAGGGCGACATTTCGATACGGTAACCCGGCACTTCCCAGATGTTAACGGTACCCACATTGAGGCCCTCGATGAAGCCGGTCATGCGGGCGAGATCATTGGTGCAGACGCCGGAGGAAAGCCCAAAAGGCGTGGAATTTGAAATGCGGATGACTTCTGTATCATCGTCCGGTACCCGGACGATGGGGATGATGGGGCCAAAGGTTTCCTCGAATACGAGTTCGGACTTGTGCGGCACGAAATCCACGGTAATGGGCGGCAATACGGCACCTTTGCGACCCGGATTATAGAGGATTTTTGCGCCTTGCTCGGCCGCCTTGTGGACACGGGTTTCAAAAACCTTGGCGGCCTCTTCGTGAACCACGCAGCCCAAATCAGTGTGGGGGTTCATGGGATCGCCAAACTTGATCTTCTTGGCCTTTTCGAGAGCCAGCGCCACGAACCTGTCCGCAACCCGCTCCTGAACCAGAATGCGCTTCACCGCCGTGCAACGTTGGCCGGAGTTTTTAGTTGCTCCCGCAACCGCCAGTTCAGCTGCCTTGTCGAGGTCACTGTCACTGAGGTCATTCAAGATGATCAGCGGATCATTGCCGCCAAGCTCAAGAGCGGCGCGCTTGTAGCCCGCCTTGGCTGCGATAAGCTTTCCAACCCGCACACCACCCGTGAAAGTAATAACGGAGATGTTGGGATTGGTGACCATCTCATCGCCGATGTCATCAGGCCAGCCGGTAACGACCTGGAACATTTCTGGCGGCAATCCCGCGTCATAGAGAATATCTGCGAGGGCGAGGGCCGTGAGCGGCGTGAGTTCCGTAGGTTTGCACACCACGCAATTATTCGTGGCAATGGCAGGGGCCACCTTGTGGGAAACCATGTTGAGCGGATGATTGAACGGCGTGATCGCCGAGACCACGCCCACGGGATCGCGCTTGGTGAATATTTTGCGGGCTTTGCCTTGCGGAGTGAGGTCACAGGAAAAAATTTGCCCGTCGTCGAGAATGCAAAGCTGGGCGGCAAGTGAAAACACGTCATAGGCGCGGCCGCATTCATAGGCCGAGTCCTTCTTTGAAATTCCGAGCTCAAGTGTAATGAGATCGCCAAGCTGCTCCCTGCGCTGGCGGATCAGTTCGGCAGCCTTGAACAGTATTTGCTGGCGCTCATAACGTGTGAGCTTTGGTTTGAAGCCAGCGGCAATTTCAAAAGCCCGCGCCGCGTGTTCCGCCCGGCCCGCCGGAACTGTGCCAATGATTTCATTGGTGAAGGGGTAATGCACCGGCACCATCCCGTCCGCCGACACCTTCTTGCCGCCAATGCGCATGCTTTCGGTGATGAGGGCGCGGGTCATGTCAGGTCTCGCTAATGCAGTTACAGCCAACGTAGAAGGCATCGAAATTGCGGAGTGGTTTCGGCAGGTTTTGGACCCTGCGGTTTACAATGACCGGAACGGTTTGCTCCGTGAGGCCGCCGTGGGAACGCAGCGGCTCGTTCAATCCTGAAAGATCATGTTTTTCCCGGCTGGTTCCGATGACTTTGGAACCGGTAGTACCACCCGATATGACAATAATGTCGCCCATGCGATCTTCCGGGAGTTCAAAACGCGCGCAACCCTGGGCCCGGTCAAGAACTACATCAATGCCGGGCTGCTTTGAAATAAAATTCGCGATTTCAGCTATCGCTGGCCCTTTGACATAAACCGTTGCAAATGAACCCAGCGCGCCGTGATGCTGCACATAGGGGTCGGTGATCGGCAGGATGACTTTCGTCGTCCTCGAACCAAATTTCTTATTCAAGGCATCCTGCAGGTAAATCACATCGGGTTCGCCATTGGCCAAATGCTTGGGTTTCATGCCGTGATCGGCCACGATCACCACGATAGCCCCCTGCGTATCCAACTGGCCAAGGTAACCATCCATCATCTTGTAGAAATTATTGGCTCCTTTTGAGCCCGGCGCATACTTATGCTGCACATAGTCAGTCGTGGAGAGGTACATGACATCAGGCTTCATTGACGCCAACAGCTTGACTCCTGCAGCAAAAACAAATTCTGAAAGTTCTGCCGAATAGACTTCAGGCACGGTCATCCCAACGGTTTCGCACACTCCCTCGATGCCATTCTCTTTCAGAGTTGCCTTGTCGGCCCGCTCCGATGAAAAACAGATTGCTGTTCCATTAAATGCCAAACCTTTGCCAAGCAGCAGGCGAAGCTTTTCCTTGGCCGTTACGACTGCAATTTTTGCTCCGGCTTGTTGAAACTTTTCAAAGATGGTCGGCGCCCGCAACCACTTCGGGTCGTTCATCATCGTTTCAAGCCCGGTAACGGGGTCAATGAGATAATTTCCGCAGATGCCGTGAACCGCGGGCGGTGCACCCGTCACGATCGAAAGGTTATTGGGGTTGGTAAAGCTGGGGATGACGCAAAGACCGCGGGCGTTTTCACCCTTCGCAATCATCCGTTTGAGATTGGGCATTAGGCCTTCGGCCAAGGCAATTTCCATATATTCCGGTTCGCTGCCATCACAGCAAATGACCACGAGTGGTGCCTTAGGCCAATCATACTTGCGGCCATTTACTGCAACAGGCTTGCTGCTTGATTTCATGGAATTAGCAGTCATTTCTGCATCTAATTCTCAAGCGGTGTGAAATCCTTCACCCCCATTTCGCCCAGCACATCACGAACGGCTTGCAAGGCGGCGGCTATGACTTGCTCATCAATCTGGCCAATAGTTCCAATGCGAAAACTTGGACGCTTCGTCAGTTTCCCGGGGTAGATCGTGAACCCTCTCACCCGAAGCGCCTCATAAAACTTTTCGAAACGGAAACTTGGGTCACTCGGTGTAAGAAATGTTTGGATGATGGGCCCGGAAATACCCTCATCCAGCAAGGTCGAAAACCCTATCTCATGCATGCCAGCAACGAGGGCTTGCGCATTGCGCTGATAGCGGAGCCCGCGCCCTTCAACCCCGCCCTGCTGTTCATGCTCCTTGAGGGCCTGGTCGAAGGCGACAAGTGCATGGGTGGGTGGAGTGAAGCGGAATTGTCCATTGGCCTCCAGGCCACGCCACTGATCAAACAGGTCCAGCACGAGGGAATGATTGGCTCCCGCCGAGGCTTCCAAAAGGTCACGCTTCAGCACGACATAGGAAAAACCGGGAACCCCTTCAAGGCACTTGTTTGAGGAAGAAACCATGACATCCATGTTCAAGGCCACCATGTGGAGGGGAAGCGCTCCGAAAGATGACATCGCATCCACCATGAAAACCTTGTCATGCAACTTGATTGCTTGTCCAATCTCTTCGATTGGATTCACAATTCCAGAGGTGGTTTCACAATGGACCATCCAGACATGGCTGATGGCTCTGTCCGCATCCAGCATGGTCACGACCTCGTCAACCGTTGGAACCGCACTGTCGCCCTTGTCGATCTTGAGATAGGGCCTTCCGATTCGCTCAAGAATTTGCGCCGCCCGGTCCCCATAGGCGCCATTGGCAACGACAAGGGTTTTTCGGCGCTTGCCCGGGCACAGGCTGCCGAGGGCCGCCTCAATGGCAAATGTGCCCGAGCCCTGCATGATCACGCATTCATAACTGCTGTCACAATTGGCGAGCTGCAGAATGCGCTTGCGGATGTCGCCCACGATTTTCCTGAACTCTACGTCGCGCGACCCCCAGTCAGCCAGCATGGCAAGCTTTACGGTGCGGGATGTTGTGAGTGGTCCGGGGGTGAGGAGATAGGGCATGTCTTCCTGGCCCTCTGGCCCTGGAAAGGGCGGTCTGTAGGGCGGCGTCTTGGTATTCATTCTCCACTCCGTGTCAACCGGTCA
>JAHFPK010000274.1 GCA_023266715.1 Hyphomicrobiales bacterium
ACCATCAAGCCATCAGGCCTTGCCGCCGATAGTTTGGGCGCAAGTTCCGCTGGTTCCTTGATGTTTCCCATTGCACAAAAATTCATTGACCGCGTTGCCCTCATTAACGACGAAGACATCAGGACGGCGCAACGCTATCTCTGGGCCACAGCGCAAATTGTAACCGAACCCGGCGGTGCCGCAGCCTTTGCCGCACTGCTCTCGGGGAGCTACAAGCCGGCAGGGAACGAACGTGTTGGCGTCATAGTTTGTGGCGCCAACACTCCGCTTGCGACCTTCAACGAACTTTTCGCCACGGCCTAAAAAATCCTGTTGCGGTGGAGCACATTCATAAGCTCCACGTGCTCCCGCGCGGCCCGAAGTTCGGAGTACATCCGGTGCCGGTCCCGGGGTGATACCTCGGAATTGGGCGGATGGCTGCGCCGAAGGTTGATCTTCCTGGCATAGTCTTTTGCCTCAAGAAGCATGGAAAAGAACAAATTTGATTTAAGCGAAAACACAGGAATCTCCCTCGCCAAACGCGATTTCCTCGCGCGCGAAAAAATGAGTCACGGCTGCATGAGCGCAAACAAATGCGTTTCAGAAAACCTGACGGTGAATCAATGATGTAAGTAAATTGCGCCTCTGGCGCGTGTAACGCTATCTACCGAGGCCCAAGCCTCGACAGCCCGGGGATCAGCAGCGCGAAAAATTCCTTGTCATGGCGATCTCCTATTCAGTTACAATCAGCGGCGCTCATACGGTAAAACATCGAGTCTTAAAAGACCTTTTTCCGAAAATACTTTCAACTGTTGCAGGTCGGACACATTACCTAGCAAAAGCTTTCGTCAATACGCTCGCCATGCGCCGCGAAAAGCCGGCGGGATCGCTGACCGGCTCGCCTTCCAGCACATGGGCCTGATCGAGCAGCAATTGTGCCACGTCGCCAATTTCGGAAGAAGGAGTGTCATTTTCCGTCGCGGCAGCTAGTGCCACGATAAGGGGATGGCTGGTATTTATTTCCAGAACTGGCGCGCTCACATTCACGCCCGAATCCTTTTGGCGCGCCAAAAGTTTTTCCAGTGTGCGGTCCAAATCGCCATCGGCAACGAGGCAAACCGCACTATCCGTCAGCCGGGTGGAACTGCGCACATCCTTGACCTTGTCACCCAGTGCCTGCTTCATCGCGACGATGAGTTTGGTGGCTGCCGCTTCCCGTCCTTCATTTTTGACCGGCGCATCCTTCACCGCGATAAGATCCAGATCGGCCTTCCCTTGCGTTACGGATTTGAAAGGTTTGCCGTCAAAGCCCAAGGCCGTGCGTACCCAGAAGGAGTCAACCGGATCGGTAAAAAGCAGGACCTCAACATCTCTTGCCTTGTAACCTTCAAGCTGGGGGCTGGCCGCAGCTTTCAGCGCGTCTTCACCGGTGAGATAATAAATCGCCGTCTGATTTTCCTTCAGGCCCGCGATATAGTCTTTCAAGGTAACCGATGCGGACTTCGTCGATTTGAATCGCACAAACTCAAACAACTGGTCGCGGTGCTCCATGTCTTCATAAAGCCCCTCCTTGATCACCGGACCAAAGATCTCCCAAATTTTTGCAAACGTCTCGGCATCCGTATCGGAACACTTCTTCAGCTCGCCCAGCACCTTGTTCGTCACCGCCTTGCGGATGGCCGCCACTTGCGGATTGTGCTGCAGCATTTCACGCGAAAGGTTGAGCGGCATATCTTCCGAATCGATGACCCCTCGCACGAAGCGCAGATAGGCCGGCAACAACTGGGCATCGTCGGCGATATAAACCCGCTTCACATAAAGCTTCTGCCTGCCCTTGCGTTCGGGATCATAGAGATCAAAGGGCCTTTCGGAAGGCACGTAGAGCAGAACTGTATATTCATGGCGTCCCTCGGCGCGGTAGTGGATGGTAAGGGCGGGGTCCGTATAGGATCCTGAAACATGCCCGAAGAATTCCTTGTGCTGCTCCGCCGTCACCTCTGTTTTGGAACGCGTCCAGATGGCATTGGCCGTATTGACTTGTTTGGGCGCTTCGCTGCCATCGGACAGCATGATCGGATGGCCAATGTGGTCGGAATAGGCACGCACCACCTGTTCAATTTTCCAGCCTTCAAGAAATTCAAGCGCATCATCCTTGAGATGAAGAACGATCGATGTGCCGCGTGGTCCCTTCTCCGCCGGAACAACCGTAAAGGTGCCAGCCCCTTTCGAGGCCCAGGTGAACGACTCTTCCGTTCCCGCTTTGCGCGAAGTGACCTCAACCAGATCAGCAACGATGAAGGCCGAGTAGAATCCCACCCCGAACTGGCCAATCAGATTAACGCCCTGGCCCGCCTTTTCCACGAAAGCCTGGGTTCCGGATTTGGCAATGGTGCCAAGATTGTCAATGAGCTCGTCCTCGCTCATGCCTGTGCCGCTGTCAGAAATGGTCAGGGTCTTGGCGGACTTGTCTGGCGTAATGACAATATTAAGGAGCGGTGCATCTTCCAGAAGGGCGGGCTGGGCAATGGCCTCGTAGCGCAGCTTGTCCAGCGCATCGGCCCCATTGGAAATGAGTTCGCGCAGGAAAACATCTCGGTCCGAGTAAACCGAGTGCACCATGAGGTGCAGAAGCTTGGCCACTTCCGCCTGAAATTCGTGGGATTCCATCTTGGGTTTCTTTGCCGTTTTCGCCATCTTATCCTCGTGAGTAGGACAGCGATATCGGATGGCCAGCGCCTTTGGTCAAGCCCGCCCACAAAAAAAGCGACCGGGGTTAACCGGCCGCGAATTACACTCAAACGCCTCACAAACTAACGCGTAATAGGGGGCCCGGCCAGTTCATAAGCTCCGGGGGGCTGGGGGGCTGAGATTCCGACGCTCAACTCCAGCCGGGCCTTAGAGGCAACGATCAGAATATTGACCTCTATCTTGGCGAAGACTTGCCGTAATTGCGGCAAAACTGCGAAATCTTAACTCTCAAATAACCCTTGCGCTGCCCGGAAACTTGAACAGGCTTCCGTAACAGGGATGTGACAATTCAATGAAGAACAAGCCAAATTTTGCCTGCGAAAACCGGCCAAACATGTTATTTGCGGCCCATGACACAGCATATTTCAGCGGTAACCCTGGTTGTTCCAGACTATGATGAAGCCATTGCCTTCTATGTGCGAAGGCTTGGATTCAGGCTTGTCGAAGACACGGCCCTTTCGGCCACCAAGCGCTGGGTTGTCGTAGCCCCGCCGGGCAGCCATGGAACCGGCCTTCTTCTCGCCAAGGCTGATTCGGCAGGTCAACTTGCGGCCATTGGTAATCAGACGGGTGGACGGGTTTTTCTCATCCTGAAAACCGATGATTTTGACCGCGACTATGCCCGGTTCAATCGGGCTGGAATTGAATTTCTGGAAGAGCCCCGCCTGGAAGCCTATGGCAAGGTGGTGGTATTTCGTGACGCCTTCGGCAATAAATGGGATCTGATCCAGCCCGCTGCGGGCTAAGCCGCCTGCTTGCCAAACATCCCGTCTGGGTTCATCATCAGCCCATAGGTTAGACGGAGAAATGATTGTTGAGTGATGGGGAACCCATAATTCCATTCCCTCGTTCCGAACTCGGGCGGGGGACCACAGGCCAGTGGAACAGTGGCCCTGCACAAATTGCCTTTGATCGCAAAGAGCTAAACCTGATCCTAAATCTTTACGGCATGCACGTCGCCGAAGGCGAATGGCGCGATTACGCCATGGATTTTGGACGCGAGGCAGCAACGTTCTCCATCTTCCGCCGCACCAGCGAGGTGCCCCTCTACTGCATTGTGAAAAATCCGGCACTCGCCCGCCGGCAGGGACTCTACGCGGTCATCGCCCAAGGCGGCCTCATCCTCAAGCGCGGCCACGACCTGGCCCAGGTCCTGCGAGTCCTCATCAAAAAACCGCGGCTTGCGACCACATAAAAAAACCCCGGATGTTTCCATCCGGGGCCTTGAAGAAGATCAGAATGTTCTATTCGCGGCTGCCGAAGATGCGCAGAAGCGACAGGAACAGGTTGATGAAATCCAAATAAAGGCGAAGCGCGCCCATAATGGCTTTGCGGCCCATCACGGCCACATCATCGGCCTCGTAGTAAATTTCCTTGATCTGCTGCGTATCCCACGCGGTAAGCCCGGTGAAAATTAACACACCAATGGCCGAAAGCA
>JAHFPK010000275.1 GCA_023266715.1 Hyphomicrobiales bacterium
TCTAAGGTAACGCAAGCCCTCCAATAATGGTTTTACACCGCCGCGACACTAAATTGTGAAGCAAGTTGTGTTGTGCGCCTGGTGAATTGGAGCCATCGTCGTCTTTGAAATTGGATTCAGGGGCGCTGCCCATGACTGCGAACGAACTCAACCACAAGAAAGTCTATGTTCACACCCTGTTTGTGCGGGTGTTCCATTGGGTAAACGCCCTGGGCATAACCCTGATGATTATGAGCGGCTGGCGCATCTACAATGCTTCGCCATTGTTTGACTTCAGGTTCCCGAGTGGGATCACCTTGGGCGGCTGGCTGGGTGGCGCGTTACAATGGCATTTCGCCGCCATGTGGCTCCTGGTGGTTAACTTCCTCATCTATGTAATTGTGGGATTCGCCTCCGGCCATTTTAGAAAGCGGTTCACGCCGGTGTCACCGTCCTCGGTTCTGGGTGACATGACCAGAGCGTTGAATGGAAGATTGCCCCACAGCACCATCACCTACAATGCCGTGCAAAAGGCAGCCTATATCGGCGTTCTCCTTGCTATTGTTCTCACAATTGTTTCCGGCGCCGTGGTGTGGAAACCCGTGCAGTTGCAGGAAATGGGAATTTTGCTTGGCGGCTATGAGGGCGCGCGCCTGGTCCATTTCCTGGGCATGACGGCCATCTGCGCCTTCATCGTCTTGCATTTAACCTTGGTTGCGCTCGTGCCCAGTACACTGATTCCCATGATTGTGGGGTGGGCACGCAACAGCAAGGATGAACTGGAGGCAAGCCATGAACTCTAAACTGCTGTTGCAGCCTACCAAATCCCTCGTGAACATTGAGCGCCGCCTGTTCCTGAGAAAGACCTTGAGCCTCGGCGCCTTGGCAATGCTCACGGGCTGCGATGCAACCGATCCTTCCATCACGGACCGCATACTTTCTGCCATGTCGCGGTGGAATGACGAGGTTCAACTGGCGTTTTTCAATCCCGGCAAACCGGCTCCCGTTTATACTGAGGCCGACATCACCGATCCGTTCCCGTTCAATGGCTATTATGCTGAATCAAAACATCCCATTGTTCCGGAAGCTGGCTTCAAGCTTGAGCTCTCAGGACTTATCGGCAAGAAGGAAAGCTGGACGCTTGAGCAGTTGCGCGCCCTTCCTCAGGAGTCGCAGATCACCCGCCATATCTGCGTTGAAGGCTGGAGCGCCATTGGCAAATGGGGCGGGGTGCGCTTCAGCGATTTCCTGCGCCTGGTCGAGGCGGATACGAGCGCCAAATACGTGGGCTTCAAATGCGCCGACAACTACCATTCCAGCATCGACATGGCCACCGCCCTCCATCCGCAGACCATTCTGGCGCTGACGTTCCGGGATCAGGTCCTGCCAACCAAATATGGTTTCCCCATGAAGCTTCGTGTGCCGACCAAACTGGGTTTCAAGAATCCCAAATACATCATGGCCATGTATGTGACCAACGAGTACCCCGGCGGCTTCTGGGAAGACCAGGGCTATAACTGGTTCAGCGGTTCGTGAGAATTTGCTCACTGGCACTCACAACACGGTGAATGTCATGTTCGTGTTTTGCTTGTTATCAAGCGCCTTTGCATTCTCCTCTTGAGACAATTAAGTCTCGTCTCGAGAGGAATATTCCCATGCTTAAATATGCAATCGCCGCCACCGTAGCTGGCCTATTCACCGTCACTCCCGTATTCGCCGACGAAATGATGAAGTGTGATGACGCCAACATGATGAAGATGGATACGATGGTCAAGGAGACAACCGATCCTGCCATGAAGAAGCAGATGGAAATGGCTATGAGTGAAATGACCATGGCCATGGACGCGAAGAAAGCGAGCAAGATGGACGAGTGCGAAATGCACTTGAATAAGGCCGCCATGGAACTCAAGGCACAATAGGCATTCCGGAATTAGAAACGGGCGCCGAAAGGCGCCCGTTTGAATTTAGCGAACCAAAAGTCAGGTCTTGTTCATGGCGCCCTTGATGATGGCCACTACAACCATGAGAACCGCACCGCCGATGCCGCCACCAGCAATATCCTGAATGATTGCGCCAATGTCCATGCCGCCGGCAGCAGCACCCGCTGCTGCATCTGTGGCGATCGCACCACCGCCAAGCACCTTGTCAAGAATTTGACCGCCGATGCCGCCACCAATAACACCGGCAATCGTGTTGCCCAAAGTGCCAAGGCTCTTGTCTGGCATCGCCTTGCCTGCGGCGTTACCGCCAATGGCACCGACGATCAGTTGGATAATAAGCGAAGTAATGTCCATTTTGGGTCCCCCTATGTGGACGATCACTGGCTCGCTGCCAGTGCGCAAACATAGCAGAACTTGGGTGACAATTCAAAGTCGGGAAACCAGGACCGGGTCCTTATGCAAGGACAAAAAATTCAGTGGGCGTTTTCGCTTTTGAACAAGGCGAAAGGCGTTCGCGCCAGAATTTTGATATCAAATATCAGCGGCCAGTGATCAATGCAATTGAGATCAAACTTGATCCGCTGCTAAATTTTTCTTGTGCGCGTCGGTCTCGCCACGCCAGCCATTGATTTGCGCCCAGCCGGTGATGCCGGGACGCTCCTTGTGACGTGCGAAGTAGCCATCAACAACCTGCTCATAAAGCGTGTCGGCAGCATTAGCCTGAGTGGCATGGGCGCGCGGCTCGACAAGTGAAAGCTGACCCGTTAACACATTGAATAATTGTGGTAATTCATCGAGTGAGGTTTTGCAGATGAGTCGGCCTTCGAGGGTCACTCTAGGATCGCCCTTGGTCACCAGCGTTATGGCATTCGCATCGCATCGTTCGGTGCACATCGAACGAAACTTGAAATCCTCAATCAGTTCATTGTTGAAACCGTATCGCTTCTGTTTGAAGAGAATCCGGCCCTTGCTTTCCAACCGGATCGTCGCCGCAATAACAAGCATCGCTGCGAGAACAGGACAATTGCTGTGGTCGCCACGACGCGATCAAAAACGGTCTTGAGAAACAGTCCCCAGCCCATCAGTGGTCAGTCGAACACCGAAAGCAGGGGCAAACGGCCAATATAGGTATAGGCACTGGAGCTGAATTTCAGGTTCGATGCCTTACCGCTGATTCGGATGTTAACGGGCAATTCCCATAGCCGTTTCAGGATGTAGGGAAGGCGCTCCTCAACCGAAAGCGGAATGGCCGCCATTTGATTAAAATATGTGGGGAGCGGGCAGCCAGGTTTTTCCGTTAGCTTTTATTGTTGGTTTATTTCATGGGAAAGAGCGGCTCCGGAACGCCGCGGACCCCGGGCTTAATTGCAAACAAGTCGCCCGACTGGGGCCAAAGCTCCAAAGCATCGGGGCTCATCCCGTCCCTGGCCGTCGTTATATAAAGTGTGGCGTAATCTTCGCCGCCAAAACCCACTGTTGTGACATGGGGCGCGGGAATCTGGAAAGAACGGAGCCGCACGCCCGTATTTGAAAACTGGGTGATCCGCGCTCCACCCCAATGGGCCACCCACAGGTTGCCACCGGAATCCACCGTTAATCCATCAGGCATGCCTTCTTCATGGGTGTAGGATATCAGGACGCGACGGTTGCGGGGAGTAGGGTCCTTCGCTGAAAGATCATAGGCAAAGGTTTTCTTGCCAACGCTGTCGTTGAAATACATGATTTTGCCGTCGAGCGAAAAGGCAGGACCGTTGGAAATGGCAAAACCCACATCACCGAGAAAGCATTTACCATTTGGCAGCACGCACCAGAGCGCGCCACGCGTGTCCGTTTCCTTGGCGTGCGAGCTTCCGGCCCAGAGCCTGCCAAAATGATCCACCTTGCAGTCATTATAGATAATGGCGTCACGGTCCTGTTCCGGCCTGGCAAAGATCTTGGTGGCCCCGGTCTTGATGTTCAGGGTGGAGAGGCCCTGGGGATGGCTGACGATCAGAACCTTGGGGTTGGTGGTGGCGACAATCGCACCGAGCGGGGCTTTCAGGGCGATGGCGCGAACCAGGGTCTCGCCGGTTGCGGGGTCATGGATAAAGAGTTTGGAATCGTACAGATCTATCCATAGCAGGCGCTTTGAAGCGGCATGCCAGATGGCTGCTTCACCCAATTTGTTGGCTGCCGCATAGACATTTCGCAAGGCTGACATTCGTTGTTCTCCCCGAAC
>JAHFPK010000276.1 GCA_023266715.1 Hyphomicrobiales bacterium
TTTTCACCGCGAAAGACAAGGCCTCGGCCCATCTCACGGCAGGTGCCAAGCGCGTTCTGGTGTCCGCTCCTGCCGATGGTGCGGACCTCACGGTGGTTTATGGCGTGAACCATGACAAGCTGACCAAGGACCACATCATTGTATCCAACGCCTCATGCACCACAAACTGCCTGGCGCCCGTCGTGAAGGTGCTGCATGACGCCGTTGGAATTGACCATGGCTTCATGACCACCATTCACGCCTATACGGGCGACCAACCGACGCTCGATACGATGCACAAGGACTTGTACCGGGGCCGCGCTGCGGCCATGTCGATGATCCCGACATCAACGGGTGCAGCGAAGGCCATAGGCCTGGTCATTCCTGAACTCAAAGGCCGCCTCGACGGCACTTCCATCCGCGTGCCCATACCAAATGTCTCGGTGGTTGATTTCAAGTTCGTCGCCAAGCGCGCAACAACGGTTGAAGAAATCAATGGGGCGATCAAGGCGGCGGCAGAAGGCAAGCTCAAGGGCATTCTTGGTTTCACCCTTGATCCCAACGTCTCGATCGACTTCAACCATGACCCCCATTCATCGACGTTCCACATGGACCAGACAAAGGTTCTCGAAGGAACATTCGTGCGGGTGCTCTCGTGGTATGACAACGAGTGGGGCTTCTCGAATCGCATGGGTGACACGGCGGTTGCCATGGGCAAATTGCTCTAAGCCAATGGCGAGGCCCCTGCTCATCGCGCCTTCCATTCTGGCGGCGGATTTTTCCAAGCTGGGCGATGAGGTGCGTGCGATTGATCAGGGCGGCGCCGAATGGGTGCATGTCGATGTGATGGATGGGCATTTTGTGCCCAACATCACATTTGGCGCGCCGGTGATGGCCTGCATACGGCCTGTTACGAAGCGGCTATTCGATGTGCACCTGATGATTGCGCCTGCCGACCCCTACTTGGAGCAATTCGCCAAAGCAGGGGCTGATGTCATCACGGTTCATGCGGAAGCGGGCCCCCATCTGGATCGTTCGCTTCAAACCGTCCGGGCTCTCGGAAAACGAGCCGGCGTTGCGCTCAATCCGGCAACTCCTGCTTCCGCCATCGCTCATGTATTGGATCGGCTTGATCTGATTCTGGTGATGACCGTGAATCCCGGTTTTGGCGGGCAGGCTTTCATCAAGCCGATGCTTGCCAAAATTTCCGAAGTGCGTGAGATGACGAGGGGCCGCAATATCGATATTGAAGTAGACGGCGGGATTACCGCGGAGACGGCGCCCTTGGTGGTCAAGGCTGGTGCCAATGTGCTGGTTGCCGGTTCATCCATCTTCAAGGGTGCGGACTACGCCGGCAACATCAAGGCCCTTCGGACTGCTGCGTCCAGCATTGTGGCCTAGGCCTTTTTCTCCACCCAGTCGGCGAAAGCCTTGAGCCATTTGTTGAGACGTTTCAGGGTTGCCTCGTCAGTCAGATTGCCTTGTGCATCGAATTTTTCGTGGGCTGTACTGACAAAAATCTCCGGCCTTGGCATGACGATGGCCTCTTGGGACTGCAGGGTTTGGCGCAGCTGGTACTGGGACCGGGCGGTACCAATTGGTCCGTCGGAAGCCCCCATGATGCCGACCCGTTTCCATTTCAGAGGTGAGGATCCGCGTGACAGCCAGTCGATGGCATTCTTCAAGCCGCCGGGGATGGAGAAATTATACTCCGGCGTGACGATGACCACCCCGTCGCTGGCGCGGATTTTCTGATCGAGTTCAAGAATAGCGGCGGGCTTGCCTGTGGCTTTCTCATCATCGCCGTCATAGACGGAGATGCCATTCAACCTGACGGGCTCAATTTCCATCCCTTGGGGCTGCAATGATATCAGAGCGCGGAGAAGGGAGGTGTTGTAGGAGGCCTTCCGCAAGGAACCGCTTATTCCGATGATTTTCATCATTATCCCTATTTTCACAATAATTTCTATTTTTCTTCTTTATTTTTGCTAAATTTGCAACAATAAAGCGATATGGAACAGTTTTCGGCGCTTCGCCTGTTTATTTCGGTGGTCGATACGGGCAGTTTTTCGGCGGCGGGCGAGCGTCTGGGCATTTCAACCTCCGTTATCAGCCGCCAGATTGCAGCACTTGAAGCGGAGCTTGGCATCCGCCTGCTCAAAAGGTCAACCCGGCGGGTTGAGCTTACCGATGCGGGGGCGACCTATCTCAAGCGGGTCCGCGGCCTTCTGACAGAGCTGGAAGAAACCAACAGGACCCTCAAAAACCCGAATACTGCAGCCATGGGAAGGTTCCGGATGGCCGCACCAACCGCCCTCGGGCTTTTCCTTATTGGTCCCGCCATTGCGGATTTCATGGCGGTCCAGCCGAATGTCGTCATCCAGCTTGATCTCCTCGACCGGAACATCGATCTCCAGGAAGAGGATTACGATCTGGCTCTGCGGATCGATGAAACCGCCGAACCTACGGCACATTTGCGGAGTTTAGGACAGATCGAGATGGGCCTTTTCTGCTCCCCCGCCTACCTCGCCCTGCACGGCAGACCCCATGGACCTTCCGACCTTAATAAGCACCGCGCCCTCTACCTGGCGAGCCAGCCAAACTGGAACCTCCGGGGCGGGTTCAGCGAACGGCCCAAAATGCAGTTTTGCGCGAACCGGCTCGAGGTTTTGAAGACCCTGTGCCTGGCCGGTCAGGGCATTGCGCTGCTTCCCCTCTTTCTGGTACGGACGGAAATTGAACGAAATGAGCTGGTGCAATTGCTTGATGGTTTTGAACCGAAACCATCCAATCTTTTTATTGCCACGTCCCCGCTGCGAACCGAAACTTCGGCGTCAAGGCTCTTCCAAGCCTATCTTGAAACCCGGTTTAAGTGGTTGCGGCTTTAAGTTTCTTTGAGCGCTTGGCAAGAAGGCCGGTCAGCCAGTCGGGATCCATTTCAGGAACCGATGACAGCAGCAGTTCCGTGTAGGCGGGATAGGGCGGCGACAGGACCTTTGATTTCGGCCCCTGCTGGACAACCTTGCCCTGGTGCATCACCACGATTTCATCAGAAATGGCACGCACCGTCGCAATATCATGGGTGATGAAGAGGTAGGAAACATTGGTTTTCTTCTGCAGGCGCATGAGCAGCGAGAGGATTTCCTCCTGCACGATCTGGTCGAGGGCGGAGGTGACCTCATCGCAGATGATGATCTCCGGCTCTGCGGCCAAAGCGCGCGCAATGGAAATGCGCTGCTTCTGGCCGCCTGACATTTCGCTGGGGAAGCGGTCGATAAAGCTTTCGTTGAGTTCAATCGATTCCAGCAATTCGACCACCTTCCGGTCACGATCCGCACCCGTGAGGCCCAAATAAAATTCCAAGGGCCTGCCAATGATGTCACGCACCTGATGACGGGGGTTAAGGGCCGTATCAGCCGATTGATAAATCATCTGGATGCGGCGCAGTGTATCCTTGTCGCGATCGCGTAACATGCGCGGCAGGGGCTTGCCATTGAAATAGATTTCACCCCGCGAGGGCGGCAGAAGCCCGGTGATGGCGCGGGCCAGGGTCGATTTTCCCGAGCCCGATTCACCCACAACGGCAACGGTGCGGCCACGCGGAACCTGCACTGTGACATTGTCCAAAACCTTGATCGCCCCGCTATAGCTTGCATCCACGGTGTGAATGCGAAGCGCAATGTCATCGTTGATGGATTCAGGTTTCTGCAATTTCCGCACGGCCCAAAGGGAGCGTGTGTACTCTTGGGTTGGGGCTTTCAACATGGCGCGGGTGGTGGCTTCCTCAACCAGATTGCCGTAGCGCAGAACCATGATCCGGTGGGCCATCTGGGCGACAACGGCCAGGTCATGAGTAATGTAAATTGCAGCGGTGTTGAACTGTTCCACGATATCGCGCATGGCGGCCAGAACTTCCACCTGGGTGGTCACATCAAGAGCCGTGGTGGGCTCATCAAAAATAATCAAATCAGGACGGCAGGACATAGCCATGGCCGTCATGGCGCGCTGCAGCTGGCCGCCTGACACCTGGTGGGGAAAACGGTCGCCAATGGTATCGGGCTTGGGCAATTGCAGGCGCTTGTAGAGATCGCGCGCATCGGCCTCGGCTTTTTCGCGTGACATGATGTTGTGACCGACGGCGGTTTCAACGG
>JAHFPK010000277.1 GCA_023266715.1 Hyphomicrobiales bacterium
ATTGTAGAGCACGCTTTCTCCCGGCCGCGGCGACACACCGAAATCCTGATTGAATGTTGTGCCACCCGATGACACCCAGTTGAAACTCCAGCCCATGCGCTTGCGGAAGGCTTCGATCTTCGCCAGGGGTGCGGATGAGACTGCAATCATGCTGACATCGCGATGGTTCAAATGCACGATGATATCGTTGAAATTGTCGGCCCAGAAAGAACAGCTTTTGCAGCCCTGTTCCCAGTCGGGGCCCAGCATAAAATGATAAATGATGAGCTGGCTGCGGCCGGCAAAGAGATCGGACAGGGACTCTTTCCCTCGTAGCGTGTCAAAAGTATAGGGCGTGTTGATCTTTACCCAGGGCAACTTGCGGCGCTTTGCACTCAAGGCGTCACGGGTGCGGGTGAAGGCTTTCTCCTCGGCCAACAGCGCTTTGCGTGCGGTGAGCCACTCGTCGCGTGAAACAATGTGGGGTTCGGGCATGACATTCCTCCATCTCCGGAGAAATAATGCTTAATCAAATGGTTAAATGTCAAGCCGTTTTGCCGATCACGTTTCGACGTGACCGGCGGTGGCAACTTCTATCCAGGATAGGTCACGGCATTTCGGCGGAAAATATGCGCAGGCGATGGCCGTCGGGATCAAGGCCCACGAAGGTGTAGCCAAAATCCATTTTCGTGGGCGCTTGCGCAATCGGCACGTTGCGCTTTGTCCACTCCGCGTGGGTGGCATCAACGGCAGCGCGATCGGCTACATGAACACCGAGCTCAGTTGCCCCGGCTGCTGCTATAGCCTTGGGTACAACCGTATGCTTGGCCCAAAGCCCAAGCACCATGGCTTCATTCATCTGGAACATGGCGAAGGTGGGGGAGTGTTCCATTGGCTTGATGTTCAGGATATCAGCGTAGAATGCAACGCTCTTTGCCGGTTCCTGCACGTAGAGCAAAATCATGTTTGGTGTTGTCATTTGGTTTCTCCTTGTCACAACTTGCATAGCGCAATGTTTTGTCAGGAGACGTCAGCAGCGTTCAAGCAGCCTTGGTGTTCACTTCAAGATCGGCATTCTTCAGAAGCATGATCAGACCGAAAGCTGTGCCCAAGGCAAAGGTGCAGAACCCAAAGGCAAAGCTGGTGGATTGGCTTGCGGCAATCCAGCCGAACACCCACGGCGCCATGATGCGGGGTGCGCCGGCAATTATTGAGATGAAGCCAAGGGCTGCGGCGCGGTTGGCCGGCATTTGGCTTGCGGCCATGTTGAACAGGCAAGGGCAAAGCAGTGAAAGGCCAAAGCCCGTGAATGCGAAGGCCACGCTGCTCAATACAAATGAGGTGGACAGTCCAAGGATTGCGAATCCAGCCATGGCGAAGATGATGGACACGGACATGACATTCATTTCGCCAAAGCGGGAACGCAGGCGATCGCCGTAAAAACGCATCCCCGCGTTGCAGATGCCGTAGAAAGCCGTACCGAGACCTGCGACCGCCGCAAGGGAAGGGGCCTGTTCATTCAGCAATTTGGCAGACCAGAAAACCGCTGCCGTTTCACAGGAGATGGAAAGTCCCACGGTAAGGCCCATGATGATGAGCGGCCCGCGCGAAGACAGTATGGCGACACTGCTTTCCCGGCCCCTGGTGAGTTTGCGCGGTGGCACAAAGAAATAAACCATAAGCCAGGCCAAGGCGAATGCCGCCATTACCAACAGGCTCGTTGCAAAGGTACCCATGTTTGTTGATATGAAGCTTGAAGCAATGGCGAAAACCGGCAGGCCCGCCGAAGCGCTGCCATGAAACGCCGTGAAAATGGGCCGGCGCAAGTCATGTTCAATGGCGCTGGCCTCGGCGTTCATGAACACATCGGTGAGGCCAATACTGGCGCCGAAAAGGACGAGGCTTGCAAAAAACAACCAAGGCACGTTGGACACCAGAAGAAGGCTGGTAGAAAGGGCAAATGCCGGAATTGCGAAAAGCAAAACCGCCCGGTTTGAAACGCGCCTGCCTATGGCGCCGCCCAGAGACATCAGCGTTACGGTGGCGAGAGTCAGAACGGTGAGACCAAGGCCCAACTGAAAATTGTCAATTCCGGAGGCTTCGGTGACGTGGGGAATGGCTCCTGCCCAAACTCCTATGGCCGCGCCAAAACTTGCAAAAACAAGGGTTATGGCGGCGCGCGGGGAGCGGAGGGTCATCATTTGCGTGGGTCATATAGACTAACTCACGCGTGCTGCGCCACCTGCTTCTGGGGTTTGGCAGAGGTCGAGGACCTTTTGCAAGTCTGCCCCGCGCCTAAAGGATGGCTCGCATGATTTTTGGGCAATGACCGCAGTCACAAATCTGCGGTGATTGGATTCAACTGGGGGCGATTCTATTTTGTGCCAGGTTTGGGAATGTACATCCTGGCCTGAACACATGCGCAAGGTCGTCCGATCCAGGGCGTGATGAAGCTCTAGGGCTCCGAGGGTTCCGAACACGGCGAGCTTCATGTCATTGGAATAGCCTGTCATGAAACGGCTGGCATGAATCACGCCCAAGGCGCCATTGGAAAATTCCAGGCTCATTGTGGCGCTGTCATTGGCATCAAGAGGATATTCACCGATCTTGTCTCCGGGGGCCTTGTGGAAAGTCTTGAGGCGGGCCTGAACCGAGACGGGCATCATGTCGATGGCGTGGGCGGTGAAATCGAGGATGTGAATACCGACATCGCCGAGCACGCCGTTGGAGCCATGTTTTTCCGAGAGACGCCAGAGCCATTTAGAGTCGGTTTTCCAGTCGCCCCAGTTATTTGCCACCAACCAGCTTTGGCGATAGCTCGCTTCGACGTGGCGCACCTCGCCGATTTCGCCGGAGGTGATGCGTTTTCGGGCTTCCTGAATGGCCGGCACGTTGCGGTAGCTCAGGTTCACCACGTTGATGAGGCCGGCCTTTTCAGCAGTGGCCGCCATCTCATCGGCGAGCCTGAAATTTTCAGCGAGCGGCTTTTCGCAGAGCACATGCTTTTCAGCGGCGAGCAGCTTCATGGTTGTGGGGTAATGCACACTGTCGGGCGTGACATTCATGGCGGCATAGAAGTGGCCCCAGGCGATAGCATCCTCAAGGGTACCAAAGGCGTTTGGAATTTTGTGCGCATCGGCAAAGGCCTTGGCGCGCGTGAGATCAACGTCGGCGGCGCCCGTAATTTCAACGCGGGCATCTTCGCGCAACAGCAGGACGTGCTGTTTGGCCATGCCGCCGGTGCCGAGGATCAGAATGCGAAGTTTCGGCATCAGCGGAATCCTGCCTCGCCATCATGATGGAGGCGCGGGCCTTTGACTTCCAGGGGAACGGGCGCCTTGTCGTGGGGCACGTTTGGTGCGTCGTCTATGCTTACCCAGGGCTTTGCCGGATTGTAGGCCCAGCGCGTGGCGTTCTGGATCACCTGCAGAACCTGTTTGTTGTGATAGGTGGGGTAAGCCTCATGGCCGGGGCGGAAATAGAAGATTTTCCCGGCACCGCGCTGGAAAGTCACACCGGAACGGAAAACTTCGCCACCCTCAAACCAGGAAACAAAAACTGTTTCGAGGGGTTCTGGAATGGTGAAGGGCTCGCCATACATTTCCTCGTGTTCGATTTCGATATATTCACCAAGGCCTGCGGCGATGGGATGATTGCGGTTGATAACCCAAAGGCGCTCGACTTCACCGGCCTCGCGCCACTTGAGCGAGCAGGGTGTTCCCATCAGCTTGCGGAAGATTTTGGAGAAATGGCCTGAATGCAAGACGATCAGTCCCATGCCTTCCCAGACGCGCTTTTGCACGCGCTCAACGATGGCATCACTGACCTGGCCATGGATTTTGTGGCCCCACCAGAGCAGGACATCGGTATTTTTCAGACGCTCTTCAGTCAGGCCGTGTTCGGGCATGTCCTGGGTTGCGACAGAAAAACTGATGTCCTGGGCGCCATCGAAGGCTTTGGAGATAGCCCCATGGATTCCTTGGGGATAGAGCTTGGCCACCAGGGTATTGGTTTTTTCGTGTTCGTTTTCGTTCCAGATCAGGGCGCGGATTGTCATTTCTTTACTCGCAATCAGTTCAGGCGCAGATCGTTAGCGCCGAAGCGATGCACATGCTGGGCCAAAGGTT
>JAHFPK010000278.1 GCA_023266715.1 Hyphomicrobiales bacterium
AACGGAACACCGCCCATGGCCTTGCGCCATCAACCTTGGCCGCCTGATAATAGGCATCAGGTATGGATACGAGGCCAGCATAGCACAACAGCACGACCAGCGAGGTCCAATGCCAGATATCCAGCAGAATAATGGTGAACCAGGCGGCGATGGGCTGGCGCGTATAGTTGAAATCAATGCCAAAAAAATTGATGATCTTCCATAACAGTCCGATATCTGGCAGGGCCATGATGTTCCACATTGAACCGACAACATTCCACGGAATGAGCAGCGGCAAAGACATAAGGACAAGGCAGACCGATACCCATGGCCCTTTGCGCGGCATGGTCAGTGCAATGGCAAGGCCCAGGGGAATTTCAATGGCGAGAATTATTGCCGAGAAAGTGATTTGCCGGAGAAGGGCGCCATGGAACCGTTCGGAGTGCAAGACATCCTGAAACCATTGAACACCAGCCCAGGTGAAAACATTGTCGCCGAAAGTTTCCTGAACGGAAAAGTTCACGACAGTCATCAGCGGGATCAGGGCATTGAATGCCACAAGAATAAAGACCGGGGCAACGAGGAACCAGGCCTTTTGGTTGACGGTCTTATTCATGGTCGTGCTCCCACCATCCAGCCGTTTTCGTAAACCTGCGTGTGAGCCGTATCAAAGGCGAGATGAGTCTTCCCCTCCGGAATTGCATCGCCTTCGGGCACCAGAAGCTTGATGCTGCTATTCCCGGCGCGGGTTTCAACAATGCGGAAGCGACCGGCATCGGCAACTTTCAGCACATCAACAGGAATGCCCTGCTTGGCGAAGGTTACAAATTCTGGCCTGACTCCGAGTTCAAGCGTCTGACCCTTCCCTTTGTAGGATTTCGCGTTTGCCGTTGCAATTGTTTGGCCGGCAAAGAAAGCAGTACCGCCCTTCACTTCGCAAGGGAGAACATTCATGCCGGGTGAGCCGATGAAATGACCCACAAATGTGTGCATGGGGCGCTCGAAGAGATCAATGGGCGTTCCGGTCTGGACCACTTCACCGTCTTTCATGACGACGACCTGATCGGCAAAGGTCAATGCCTCGGTCTGATCGTGGGTCACATAAATCATGGTGCGGCGGATGCGCTGATGCAGCTCCTTCAGCTTGGAACGAAGTTGCCATTTTAGATGCGGGTCTATGACGGTCAGCGGTTCATCGAACATGATGACATTCACATCCGAGCGCACGAGGCCGCGGCCAAGAGAAATTTTTTGCTTGCCGTCGGCCGTGAGGCCAGAAGCGCGCTTCTTCAACGTCTTCGAGAGATCGAGCATTTCGGCGATTTCACGCACGCGTTTGTCCACTTCCGCCTCGCCAATGCCGCGATTGCGCAGGGGGAAAGCCAGATTGTCGTAAACCGTCATGGTGTCGTAGATCACCGGGAACTGAAACACCTGGGCGATGTTGCGCTGTTCGGGGGTGCTGCGCGAAACATCGCGGTCGTCGAACAGAATCTCGCCTTCGGTCGGAATGAGCAGGCCCGAAATCAAATTGAGCAGGGTTGTTTTGCCGCAGCCAGAAGGGCCGAGCAGTGCATAGGCACCACCATCGGCCCAATCGAGGGATATGCGCTTCAACGAATAGTGCTCCTCCTTGGTCGGAAAGGGGAGGTAGCTATGCTTTAAGTTTTGCAGCGTAATCTTGGCCATCAGATTATAAACTCGTTGTTGGCACCGAAGAAAAGGCTCTGGTCAATATCAACATAAAGCTTGGCATTGGAACCTACACTGAAGGGGTGAATCCCGTGGGATTGGGAAATCCAGGTTTTGCCCGCGATATCACAATGAATGACGCTTTCGGAACCGGAAAGCTCGGTAACGAGCACCCGTCCGTCGATGGCGCCTACCGCCTTGCCGTGGCCGGCGGTTCCAATGTTATGGGGCCGGATACCAATGGTGTAGTCACCATCGGGAAGCAGTTTTTCGGTGCGACCCGCCGGCCATTTAACTTTGTCAAAGATCATAATTTCATTGCCACGCTTGGAAATCTTCGCGGTGTTGATCGGCGGATCAGAAAAGACCTGCGCCGACACGAGGTCCGATGGCTTGCGGTAGATGGCTGACGTCGGGCCGAATTGGGTTATGCGGCCCTCATGCAGGGTTGCGGTGTTGCCTCCGAACAGAAGGGCTTCGGTCGGTTCGGTTGTGGCATAGACGACAATTGCATCACGGCCATGGAAGAGCTTGGGCAATTCATCGCGGAGTTCTTCGCGCAGCTTGTAATCAAGATTGGCCAAGGGCTCATCAAGCAGAATAATATCACTGTCTTTCACCACAGCACGCGCAATGGCAGTACGCTGCTGCTGGCCACCGGAGAGTTCGTTGGGTTTGCGCTTCAACATGGCCGTGAGTCGCAGGAGTTCAGCCGCCTTGCCGACCCGGCGTTCGATTTCGCCTGCGTTCATTCCCGCCACACGCAAGGGAGAGGCGATATTGTCGAAGACATTGAAATTCGGGTAGTTGATGAACTGCTGATAGACCATCGAGACATTGCGCTTTTGCACGCGAACAGACGTGATATTCTTGCCGTTGAACCAGATTTCGCCGGAAGATGGTTTCTGAATGCCAGCAATGATCTGCATCAGTGTGGTCTTGCCGGCTAGTGTCGTACCTAACAGCACATTGAAGCTGCCCTGCTCCAGCACAAGATTTGTTTCATGGATGTATGTGTATGCGCCCACGCGCTGAGAGACGTTTTTGAGCTCGAGAGCCATGGCGTGATCGCAGCCTGCCAGTTAAAAAATATGGAATTGATCTTTGCACAAACTTCCGGGGTGCACCAGCAGTGCACCCCGGTTTTCTTGGGAGGAGGCCGTAACGTTACTGGTTCTGGGTCCAGCGTTTGATCAGCTCATCATAGGCAATGGTTTCGCCCGGTGGCTTTTCATTGTCGAGCTTGGCCCATGGCGCATGGTCAGGACTCAACCAGGCTGACGGATCCTTTGGCTCGTTCAAACGTGGGCCGCAGTCATGGTAGGTATGATTGGCTTTGTCAGCCGCTTCCATGCGTCCCATGATTTGGTCCATCTGTTCAGCCAAGCGATCCATGGCCTGCTGGGCAGTGAAGGCACCGGAGTTGACGTCACCGATGTTCTCCCAGAATAACTGGGCGAGCTTCGGATAGTCTGGCACGTTCACACCGGTTGGCGACCATGCCACACGGTCTGGCGAGCGATAGAACTCGATCAAACCACCCAGCGATGGCGCACGTTCCGTGAAGGACTTGTGGCGCACCGTTGAGTCGCGGATGAAGGTGAGACCGACCTGGCTCTTCTTCACGTCAACAGTTTTGGAGTCAACAAACTGGGCATAGAGCCAGGCTGCCTTACGGGCTTCAACCGGTGTGGAGTTGAACAGGGTCCAGGAACCCACATCCTGATAACCGCGCTGAGAACCTTCTTTCCAGTAGGGTCCATGGGGCGAAGGGGCCATTTTCCACAGTGGCTTGCCCTTGTCGTCAACCGTGTTGTTGCCCTTGTCCTTCGGCGTTACCATGGAAGCGGTGAAGGCCGTGTACCAGAAAATCTGCTGGGCCACATTGCCTTGGCTGAGGGATGGCAGCGACTGGTAGAAGTCAAGGTCGGCAGCACCAGGAGGGGCATATTTCCGCAGCCATTCATCCCACTTGGTTACAGCGTAAACTGCTGCAGGGCTGTTGGCACCACCACCACGCGACACCGAAGCGCCCACAGGGTTGCAGCTGTCCTTTTCCATGCGGATGCCCCATTCATCAACAGGGCGGCCGTTTGGCTGGCCAACGTCGGCTTCACCAGCCATGGAAAGCCAGGCGTCGGTCATGCGCCAGCCCAGGTCGGGCGCGCGCTTGCCATAGTCCATATGGCCATAAATTTTCACACCGTCAATTTCCTTCACATCATTGGTGAAGAAATCAGCGATGTCTTCGTAGGCTGACCAATTCACGGGAACGCCGAGTTCGTAGCCATATTTGGCTTTAAACTTTTCCTTGAGGTCAGGACGGGCAAACCAGTCCGCACGGAACCAGTAGAGGTTGGCGAACTGCTGGTCAGGCAACTGCCACAGCTTGCCGTCGGGCCCAGTGGTGAACTTCAAGC
>JAHFPK010000279.1 GCA_023266715.1 Hyphomicrobiales bacterium
TGTGAAATCTCTCATGCGGCGCGAAGCGGAGTATGTGAGCCAGGATCCACAGATGCCTGCCGAACATCATGACGACCGGAGTCGCAATGTGGTTATTTGCGTTTCAGCTGCTAAGCCGGAAGTCTGGCAGACGGTGATTGACCTTCCTGAGCTGGAGGATTATCGCCACTTCCCATAGGATGTTTGGGAGCCGTGTTTGCCAAGGGTTACAGAACTGAATGTATCGTGGCGCGAGATTGAGGCGCTACCGCCTGATATCGCCGATCACCGCATAAGTTATGGCGACGATGCCTTGCAATTCGGCGAGCTGCGCCTGCCTGAAACTTCTGGGCCTTATCCGGTAATTGTGTTCATTCATGGCGGTTGCTGGTTTAACCGGTTCAGTCTTGATCATGTTGCAGTGATGAGCCGGGCGCTGGCCATTCAGGGTTATGCCGTGTGGACGCCGGAGTATCGCAGGGTCGGCGATGCGGGCGGCGGCTGGCCTGGGACCTTTGAAGATATCGTCAGAAGTATTGGTGTATTGAGCGAGCTTGCCTCTGAACATTCGCTTGACCTTAATCGTGTTGTGATGATGGGCCATTCGGCCGGCGGACATTTGGCACTGTGGCTTGCGGCCCAAAATAATCTGCCGCTGCGCGGCGTGATTTCATTGGCAGGCATTTGCGATCTCAAGGCCTATGAAAGACTTGGAAATGATTGCGCTGCTTCCTTGCCGAACCTGCTTGGCGGCACTTCACGTGAAGAGCCCGGGATATGGGCCAAGGCCAATCCAATTGAGTTGCTGCCCATTGATGTTCGCGTAAGTCTTATTCATGGCGAGCGCGATACGATTGTCCCGCTTTCGCAGAGTGAGAGCTTCGCTGCGGCAGCGGGATGTGAATTATACGTTGTCAGAGGCGGAGGGCATTTTGACATGGTTTCACCGCACGCTAATGTGTTTGAAATCATCTGCCAGACATTGCGGCGGATGAGCGCCCTCTGATTAAATCGACAGCTTTCTCTGCGATCTGGCGATCCCCTTGGTCGTTCTGGCAAAGCCCGCAAGCCAATGGAATAAGGGATTCCAATCACTTCCGCCTGCTTCCAGAAGCAATACCTTAACCTAGGCATCCTCACTGAGACGGGCCGCGAGGGTGCAGCCTGCTGATCCGCCTCCCACGATCACATAGTCATATTCCATGATGTCCTTCGAGGATTGAACTAGGGCTTCAGAAGCAGTTAGAGTATCAGAAGCAGGCAATGCTGCAAGAGTAACTATTTAGTTCTTTTTTGGCTTTCAGAGGTAAATGGATTGACGGCTTGGGATGAGGTGAAAAATTCCGGAATCAACAATTTCCCGGCACTTGTTCGGGAAAGAATGCAGGTGCCGGATGCCATTTTTATTCGCAGTGATGACGGCCGCGAATTCACCTACGAGGATTACTGGTCCCTTTCGGGCCACATCGCCAATGCGCTTGCAACGCAGTTCGTAAAAGCCGGGGACCGGGTTGCGGTTCAGGTTGGCAAGAGCGTGGAAGCGCTGGCAATCTTTTTGGCCTGTGCAAGATTGGGTGCAATTTTTCTGCCCCTCAATCCGGCTTACACAACAACAGAAGTGGAATATTTTATCAGTGACGCGGAGCCTTCACTCATCATTTGCGAACCCTCCAAATTTGAAACTTTGTCAAAGAGCGCCAACGCGGTTCTGACCCTCGATGCCCGGGGTGGGGGAAGTCTCGTTGAGTTGCTACAATCGCAACCCGATGCCTTCGCTGATGCCATGACCGACTGGGATGATGCGATTGCTCTTCTTTACACATCGGGAACCACTGGAAAATCCAAGGGCGCGCTACTCACCCATGGCAATCTTGCCTCGAATGCCTTGACGTTGATCGAGGCGTGGGGTTTCAGCCCCGACGATGTGCTCATCCATGCGCTGCCGATTTACCATACTCATGGGTTGTTCACCGCCACCAATACGGTTTTGCTCAGTGGCGGCAGCCTGTTATTCCGGCGCAAATTTGAAGTGGACGATGTGATCGCGCTGTTTCCGCAGGCCACATCCCTGATGGGCGTGCCGACATTTTACACGCGACTTCTGGGTCACAGTGGATTGAGGCGCGAAAGCGCCAAACACATGCGTTTGTTCATTTCGGGATCAGCTCCCCTGTTGGCGGAGACCCACCGCGCTTTTGAAGAGAAAACCGGCCACGCCATTCTTGAGCGCTTCGGCATGACTGAAACAAACATGAACACATCGAACCCTTACCGGGGTGAACGGCGGGCCGGAACCGTGGGGCTGCCGCTACCCGGCATTGAAGTACGCGTAAGTGATCCAGCAAGCGGCGCGCCACTTCCAGCGGGGCAGATTGGTATGATTGAGGTACGCGGGCCCAATGTTTTCAAATCATATTGGCGTAATCCCACAAAAACCGCCGAGGAGTTCAGGCCTGACGGATTTTTTATCACTGGCGATCTCGGCTCGTTTGACGGGCAGGGCTATTTGACGATTTCCGGGCGTGGCAAGGACCTTGTCATCACGGGTGGTTTCAATGTTTACCCGAAGGAAATTGAAATGGAGATTGACCGGTTTCCCGAAGTGCTGGAGTCCGCGGTGATCGGAGTCCCGCATGCCGATCTGGGGGAAGGGGTTACGGCGGTGGTGGTTCTGAAAGCTGGCCATCCCGCTTTCGATGAGCGCGGGATGATTTCTGAACTTCAGAAGAGGCTGGCCAAATTCAAGGTACCAAAAAGAATTATCGCGGTTCCGGAATTGCCGCGCAACGCCATGGGCAAAGTGCAGAAGGGCCTCTTGCGTGCGACCTATGCCGAACTCCTCAAATCTCAGCGTTTTCCGGTGTGAATTCCAAAGGTATTCACGATGTGAACCAAAGCGATGAGGCAAATGAAGCCGCCGAGAAACATGAGAGGCGTGGTGGGCAGCAATCTTGGGTCAAGGGATTTGCGCGGCCTCTTCTCGATCCAGGCCATAGTAGCCACCAGTGCCAGTCCGAGGGCCAAACCGCCATAGGTGAGTACCAAATCCATTATATTTTGCTTCATAATCAGGGCCTTGGCGTTTGAGTTGACAGGTTGGGGCGTCATCACTATGGTCCGCCCGAATTCAGGGGTATGCCCCATATTTAGGTGAAGTTATGAAAGTTCGCAATTCTCTCAAGTCCCTGATCAAGCGCCATCGCGACAATAAGTTGGTGCGCCGCAAGGGCCGGGTTTATATCATCAACAAAACCAACCCACGCTTCAAAGCACGTCAGGGCTAAATCCTTCAGTTGACGAAGATTTGAACCCGCGTCCGTTCATTCGGGCGCGGTTGGCGTTTTAATGGCCTTGATTCTGCGCTATACTGTGTGCCATGGGATATTTTCGCGTGCTTTGCATGGTATTTGGTTTTACGGTTTTTGCCGCTCCGGCCATGGCGCGGGATGGCGCGGAAACCAAGCTTCCCTTGCAAAACTTGTCCGCCCACGAACTTCGTGAAGAAACGTTGGACAGGCTTTTTGCCACTCTTCACAAGGCATCAAGCGAGCAGGCGGCGCAGGCTACTGAGCAGAAAATTTGGGAACTTTGGTCGCGCTCTGATTCGCCAACCGCTGAGGTTCTGCTGGGCCAGGCAGTTGTTGCCATGAATGCCGCAAACAATGCCGCATCTCTTGAAATTCTAGATCGTGTTGTTGCAACCTATCCGACCTATGCGGAAGCGTGGAACAAGCGTGCCACGCTGTATTTCATGATTGGCGACTATGATGCCTCACTGGCAGACATTGAGAAGGTTCTTGAACTGGAGCCACGCCATTTTGGAGCGCTTTCCGGCCGAGGTATGATTTATCAACGACAGGGGAAATGGGGCGCTGCGCTTGATGCCTATCAGGAAGCCTTGAAGATGAATCCCAATATGGCGGGGGTCAGGAATGCCGTTCAAGAACTGGAAAAGCGCCAGCAGGATATTTAATTCGGCGTTTTCTTTTTTCCAACTTGCGCGATGCGCAACATGTTGGTTGCCCCTGGCGCCCCCAGCGGCACGCCAACGGTAATGATAATGCGCTGGCCTTCCTCGGCAAAGCCTTCGGAAGAGGCAAACTGGCA
>JAHFPK010000033.1:0-11810 GCA_023266715.1 Hyphomicrobiales bacterium
CCCGAAGCAGCTTTCGCCGAAGCGGGTGTTGAGTATGACTTCGTGCCCATCAGCCGCAAGACCAACGAGAATCTCACCGAAGATTATCGCAAAATCAATCCGCGCCAGCAACTTCCGGCTCTGATGTTGCCTGATGGCACCATCATGACCGAAGGGGCTGCCATGCTGCTCCATATTGGCGATGCTTTCTCCGCTGTCGGCCTGATCCCTAAACCAGGCAGCAGCGCGCGTGCCCAGCATGATTGCTGGCTCGTCTTCTTTGCGGTCAATGTTTACGAAGGCGAACTGCGCCAGATTCGCCCCGGCAGCTATACAACACGGCCTGACGGCGCCGAAGGCATTAAAGCTGCCGCCGATGCCTACGTCGAGCGCCACTTTCAAATCTACAACGATAATCTGGGAACCGGGCCCTATCTCTTTGGCAATCATTTCACCATGATCGATATTTATGTCTGGGTGCTAGCCCAGTGGATGGAGCAGCCCTGGTTGACCCAGCATTGCCCGAAGGTAAAGCGCCTCTCGGATACAGTTATGGCCCGCCCCCCGATCATCCCCATCCAAAAGGCCCATTTCGACTGAGACTAACCTGCCATCCTATCCATATGATCCGCAAGGAAGGCGGCGTCCTTGCCGACATAAGCGAGAATCCCTGACCCGAACGTATGCATCCAGTGCAGTCCGAGAAAATAGGCGCCGGGGCAGTCTGTCACGCCGCGCTGTTGGATCGGCATGCCACCTGCGTCGAAGATTGGCAATTTTACCCAGTCAAAAGTGTAACCATGCCCCGTTGTCCAAATGACCGAGCGAATATTTTCGGCGCGCAAGTCAAGTGAACTGGAGAATTGGAATTGTGGCGACACTTGCGGCGGCGGGCCATCGCCCTGTTCAACCTCGGTTCGCATGGCGTGCGTAGCCGCCAGCGTGTTTGCCGCTGAAATGAAATCAGTATAACTTTTGTCCGCCTCTTTGAGTATCTGTGCCGCATCATCGGCGAGTCCTAATTTGCTTTCGGACACACTCCTCACGCGCCCAAGCAGTGTAGCTCCAGATTTTGCCAGCGCCCTTGCATCAATATCATGGCCACCGTCGATACCGGTCATAATCGTCGTCGGTGGATATTTTTTGCCGGGAAACGAGTCGATGGGCACGTCGAAAAGCTTGAGCTTTTCGGCCCACCAGACCACGTCCCGGTTGCGATAGCGTCGGGGTACACTGCGGTGGCGGCTGATCGAGAGAAACACCTTGCGACCGTTGCGTAGCAGTTCCTCGGCAATTTGGCAGCCCGAAGCGCCACTGCCAACAATAAGCACGGAACCCGCCGGCAATTCATCCGGATTTCGGTAGTGCGTGGCATCGGTCTGATAGATATAAGACGGAAAACCTCGGCTGAATTCTGGAATTTGCGGACGTTGAAACGGGCCAGTAGCAATGACAACGTGCCGCGCTGCAATAGCGCCGCGCGCAGTTGAGATTGAAAAGCCATCGCTGTGGTCGTCCCGGTCGAGGGCCATAACCTCGGTCCCGGTACGCACCGGCGCAGCAATCTCTCCTGCATAGTCCTCGACGAACCGGAGAATGTCGGAATAGTCGGCAAACCCGTGCGGATCATCACCCGCATAGCTCTTGCCGGGTAACTGCAGCGACCAATTAGGCATCTGGAAGCGCAACGAGTCCCAGCGCTCTGTCCGCCAGCGCTCCGCAATGCGCCGCCTCTCGATAATGATATGCTCGCGACCGCGTTGCTGAAGGCAATAACTCATTGCCAATCCGGCTTGGCCGCCACCGATGATGACCGTGTCGTAACGTTCTTTCATGCGAAACGCTCTAGGCGGACGTCAAGATGATGATCGCACAAATAGCATCCCAAACAATCCGTTGCCAGGGGGATCACCCATGCCATATGTGCAAATGACGAATTCGTCCAACTGTTGATCATTTACCTTCTTTGTGCAAGGTGGTTCTGGAATGGAATTGAGAGTCAAAAAATGCTTTCTGCTTACGGCACGGACAAGGGCTGCCTGACCGAATTTCCCGCCGGGACTTCGGTGCCTGAGGGCGTTGTCTGGCTTGATCTGGTGGAGCCTACTGCGGAAGAAGAAACAGCCGTCGAAGAGGCTCTCAAAATAGACATTCCGACCCGCGAAGAATTGGCCGAGATCGAAGCTTCCAGCCGCCTCTATCAGGAAGATGGCGCGGCCTTCATGACTGCCAACCTCATCCGGCGCGGCGAGAATGACCGGCCTGAATCTTCTCCTGTTACATTCATTATCAAGGGCAACCAGCTCGTCACCATTCGCTATCATCATCCGCAAGCCTTCCCCGTCTATGTCCACCGCGCCATGAAACCCCAGTCAACCGCCTTGACCAGCTGGGGCATATTTGTGAGCCTGCTCGAAGCTGTGGTTGACCGCGCCGCTGACCATTTGGAACGCGTCGGCGTCATCGTTGATGATACCTCGCGCAAGACATTCAACAATAGCCGCACGCCATCTGGCAGGAAGGCGCGCAAAAAGCCCTTGAACCTGTCCGACCTTCTCGAGAAAATCGGCGAGGAGGGCGACTTCAATTCCAAAATGCGCGAGAGCCTTGTGTCGATTGGGCGCATGGTTGCCTTCATGCAGGCCATCGTTGACCAGATGCGCCAGACCAAGGATATGAAGGACAATCGCGGGCGCATCAAAGTTCTGCAGCGTGACATTCAATCTCTCACTGATCACTCAACATTTCTGTCCGGTAAGATAAGTTTCCTGCTGGATGCCGTTCTCGGCATGAGCACCATTGAACAGAACGGCATCATAAAGATATTTTCCGTGGCCGCCGTGGTATTCCTGCCGCCAACTTTGGTAGCCAGTCTCTATGGCATGAACTTCAAGTTCATGCCGGAACTCGACTGGGTTTATGGTTATCCCCTGGCTATTGGCCTCATGATCCTGTCGGCGGTTTTGCCGTGGCTTTATTTCAAGCAGAAGGGTTGGCTCTGATGCCAACGTTCCTTTGGGTTGCCCTCGGCGGAGCGCACGGTTCCGCCGCACGTTATGGGGTTAATATCTGGTCAGCGCGGCTGCTGGGCGCGGAGTTTCCCTGGCATACCTTTATTGTGAATGTTGTGGGTTGCTTTTCCATGGGCGTGCTGGTGGAACTGATGGCCCTTAAACTGAATGTGGGCAATGACGCCAGAGCATTTCTGACCACTGGCATTCTTGGCGGCTTTACAACCTTCTCGGCTTACTCTTTGGATTTTGCCTTGCTCGTTGAACGCAAGTCCTATGGTGCCGCAGCAGCCTATGGGATAGGCTCCGTGGCCCTTTCGCTTATTGCTGTCTTTGCAGGGTTATCTCTGGTACGCACCCTCGCATCATGAACGAAATTCGGCGCTATATCGTGTCTTCGGAGGAAGATGGCATTCGGCTGGACCGCTGGTTCAGGATCCACTTTCCGCAAGTGACTTTCGCCTATCTCAACAAGTTGACCCGCACGGGCCAGGTGCGGGTTCAGGGCGGACGTGCCAAAACCAGTACGCGGCTAAAAATCGATCAGGAGCTTCGCGTGCCGCCCCTGATGTTTGATGCGCGGCCCGCTGATGCGCCCAAGGGCGATGTAAAACCGCTCACCAGGGAAGAAACTGAATTCTTCCAAAGCATGGTCATTTTTGAGGACAGGGATCTTTATGTTCTCAACAAGCCTTCGGGCTTCGCCGTCCAGGGCGGTAGCAAGACCTTTCAGCATCTTGATGGATTATTGATGGGCTTGGCCAAAAAATCCGGCGAACGGCCCTTGCTGGTTCATAGGCTTGATCGGGATACATCCGGCGTGATTGTCGTTGCCAAAAGACGCTCAATTGCCTCTGCCCTTGGAAAACTCTTTGCCACAAGGGCCGTGAAAAAAACCTATTGGGCGGTAGTCAAGGGCATTCCGAAACCTTCCCAGGGCCGGATCGACGTGGCCCTGACCAAAGGGCAGGGGCCAGAAGGCGACCGCGTTCGCCCCAGTGAAAAGGACGAAGAGAATTCACGGCATGCCACCACCTATTACGCCGTTGTTGATACTGCCCCACCAATCACCGCCTGGGTATCATTGAAACCCGTCACCGGGCGCCAGCACCAATTGCGCGCCCACATGGCCTATATCGGCACACCCATTCTCGGCGATGAAAAATATGGCGGCAACGCCAATTTGCCCGAAGGCATTTCCAAGAAGCTCCACCTTCATGCCCGCCGTATCGTGTTTCCGCATCCCCGCGAAGGTGTAGTTGATATTTCTGCAAGCCTGCCACCCCATATGCGCGAAACGTGGAACACTTTCGGATTTGATCCCGATCGATATGAAACGGATACGGAATGATGGGGGAAACCGTGGACCAGAGATTTGAGCGCCTGTCGCGCGACCGTATTCAGCGGCCGCTGCCGAAGCGATTCTACAAATCGGTTACGGTCACTGAACAACTCGGCATTGCTTTGGATGGCCGGAGCGTAAAAACCCCGCTCAAGGCCGCGTTGGTCCTGCCCAGTAGCACTTTAGCGGAAGCCGTAGCGGCGGAATGGGACGCGCAAGTGGAGTTCATCAACCCGCACGCCATGCCACTGACCAAACTTGCCAATACCGCCATTGACCGCGCCGTTGCCGAGAAATCAAAAATTGCTGCCGAAATATTGGAGTTTGCCGGCAGCGATATGGTCTGTTACCGGGCTGAAAGCCCTTCTGGTCTGGTGTTGCGCCAAAATACCCATTGGGATCCCATCATCACCTGGGCGAAGTCTGACCTGAAGGCCAGTTTTGAACCCACAACCACGATTACCCACAAACGCCAATCCACTGCTGCCCTGCGGTCCCTGGAAGCTCATATTGTTGCACTCGATCCATTTTCATTAGTCGCGGTTCATAGTCTCACAACGCTAACGGGTTCGGCCTTGCTCGCAACAATGGTTGCCGCTGAGAAAATTCCGGCCGATACCGCATGGGCAGCTGCCAATGTGGACGAAGACTGGCAAATCGGAACCTGGGGAGAAGATGCCGAGGCAACGGCCAGGCGCAAGGGGCGATTAAATGAGTTTTCAGGCTGCGCTAACTTCGTTAAGCTGGCGCGAATTCGCCCATAATGCCGCCTTATCGCCGCCCATATGTTAGATCAGAGAAACTCGCTCGAATTCAAAGTCAAAGGAACGCCTCTATGAAAATTCGCCTGATGTTCGCCTCCGCCATTGTGCTTGCGGGAGCAGGTTCATGGGCTTTGGCCCAATCGGCACCCGCTGATCTGGTGGCGGCCTATCAGGCGGGCGTGGCCGCAGCCAAATGCAATCTCGACCTTGACAGTAGCAAATCCAGCCAGCTCGGGGATGCCGTTCAGCGCATTGAACAGCGCAGCGGCCTGGCCCAGAATGATCTCGATGCATTGTGGAGCAAGACCCAGGCCGATGCTGATGCCGACAACGCGGGCTTTTGCGCCAAGGCGGCAGCCAGCATCGATGGGGTGATTGCCTCTGCCCAGTAACCTTGTCTGATGATTATGCGGCTTGCACCTGCGTTTGCGCCTGCTTTGTTGACAGCGGTATCCATGCGGTGAACGTGGCCCCTTTGCCAAGTCCGCCATTCACCTTCAAGCCACCGCCGTGCTGTTCAAGAACCTGAACGACTGCGGGTAGGCCAAGCCCGGTCCCAAAACTTTTCGTTGTGAAAAGTGGCTCAAATATTTTTGTGATGTGCTCCTCGGCAATACCCGGCCCGCAATCACCAACTTCCATCTCAATGCCGCGCTCGCTTTGCCGCGTAACAATGGTAATCTTGGGCTCTTGAGTTGCGAATTTCGCAGGCTCATCGCCCTTGCCGACCATCGCTTCCGAGGCATTGGTCATAAGATTGATCAGCACACGGCTCAATCGATTTTGATCGAAGGGAACAGATACGCCATCCAGTCCGAGATCGCACTCAACGGCAACGGCAGTCGGCAGATTTTGTGCCTCTTCTTCGACAAGCTTGATCACCCAATTGTCGAAATTGCACTCCTTGTACTCCAACTGGTGGGACTTGGCGTAATCCAGAAACTGCGTAATCACCGCATCGCAGCGTGCAACCGAACTATTAATGCGCAGCAATTGCGTCTCCACATTGACGGAAATGCCAGAAAGTTTTCGCTTAAGCAAGAATGCTGATGTCCTGACGGCGGACAAGGGGTTGCGAAGTTCATGGGCGACGGTTGCAACCAATTGCCCCATCAGTGCAAGTTTGCCCTTTTTGATGATTTCGTCCTGCGCTTCGTGAAGCTGTTTCATGTTTTCCGCAAGATCGACATTAAGCCGGGTAATCTCATCGTTCACGCGCTGCAGGGCCACTGCACTTTCCTTCATCTCATGAGCCCTTTTGATGTTGGTGCGGTGCCAGCCCAGGCTAAGGAGCGTCAAGAGCCCCAACGCCAAGTAGGAGCCATGCTCAAAGTCTCTTTTTGCCCAGAATTGCGCGTCCGAATAATACTCCGCCACGGGATATTTCATGTGCAATTGCCACTTGCCGCGCGCGTCATTGGTATCGACGACCGCCGTTTCCGAAAAAATTGTGGAAGAAACCGGAAAGGAATCCGCTGCGTGCAGCATCAATTTTATGTTTTTATTGCGGGGCAATGGCACCGAAATATATTCTGCGAGTGGGCTGATCAGGGAATAATTTTCGCTGCCGGTTATGCCGCGCAGGACGCTGCTGAGAATGATCGCTGAAACACTGCCCGCCAGCTTTCCGTCCTGATCAAAATACGGAACTGAAAATACCAGACCCGCTTTATCGCCATCCAGCTTTGGCTTTATGGTCTTGGTATTGTCACTGGTAATTATTTCAGGCCCGCTGATCATCGGCACGGCGGAGGTTTTCAGTCTTGCGATATCCGGATAGTTTATTTTGAACCATTGCAATTGCTTTTGCATTTGCTGGAATTCGGGAAGTCGGGATGCCGGTGGAAATGAAGAAGAGGTGGAGACAGATGCGCTGCCAGAAATTTTTGAGCGGGGTAGAATTTGATCAAGCATCAAAATTGGTTCTTCGGCTCTGCCCGTTACTAAATCCAGATTATTGGCATCAAAATTAACCGGAACAATGTAAACTTTCGCGACGTCGACATTCTTGGCAAGATTGTTATAGACCTGTTGGATCGTTTCCTGGCCGTCAATGCCGAGATTGTGGCCGTGGCGCTCAATTTTGCGCACGCTTGGCAAAAAACTGAGAGTGCCAAGATTGTCGTTGAGGGCGGAAAAGAATGAATTCACCCTTTTGGTGTAATCCTCGGACTTGATTTGTTGGGATTCAATATAGTGTTGCCAGGCGTTCAGATATTGCCGGTTTGCCTCAATGCGCACCCCGAGGCTAAGGAGCATCCCCGCCATGAGAATCGCCAAATATCCCATTTGGGCGGAAGGCGCTATTCGCAATTTTCTCTCCCGAGAATGATAGGCGCCGTAGATTGGTTCCCTTGCAGTTAAAATCGGGTTAAATCCGTAATGGGTTCATAAATTTAGCCGTTTGACGTAAGCTTGGCATGCCGCTTAACTGGCCCGCGGACGGAGAGGGTTTATGCAGGAAATTCTAGCAAAATTGAAACTGCGCCGGGCAGAAGCCCGGGCGGGTGGGGGAGAAAAACGTACAAACGCCCAGCACGCCCGCGGAAAGCTTACCGCCCGGGAGCGCATTGACCTTCTTGTCGATGAAGGCTCCTTCGAAGAATTTGACATGTTCGTTGAGCATCGCAGCACTGATTTCGGCATGGAGAAATCGAAAATTCCCGGTGATGGCGTGATTACGGGCTGGGGAACTGTAAATGGCCGGGTGATCTATGTTTTTGCCAAGGACTTTACGGTTTTTGGCGGTTCGCTCTCGGAATCCCATGCCCGCAAGATCACCAAGATCCAGGATATGGCATTGCAGAATCACGCTCCCATTATCGGCCTTTTTGATGCCGGCGGGGCCCGCATTCAGGAAGGCGTGAACGCCCTTGGCGGCTATGGCGAGGTGTTTCAGCGCAATGTATTGGCCTCCGGTGTCATCCCCCAGATCTCCGTGATCATGGGTCCCTGCGCGGGCGGCGATGTCTATTCTCCAGCCATGACCGATTTTATCTTCATGGTGCGCGATACGAGCTACATGTTCGTGACCGGCCCTGATGTGGTAAAAACCGTCACCAATGAAACCGTGACCGCCGAGGAACTCGGTGGGGCCTCGGTTCATACCACCAAATCCTCCATTGCTGACAAGGGCTATGACAACGATGTTGAAGCCCTACTGCAAATGCGCCGCCTGATTGATTTCCTGCCGTCATCCAACACCGATCCCCTTCCTGAAATTCCCAGTTTTGATGACACCGAGCGAATCGACATGTCACTCGATACGCTCATTCCGGCCAATCCAAACCAGCCCTATGACATGAAGGAATTGATCCACAAGATTGCCGACGAGGGTGATTTCTTTGAAATTCAGGAAGCCCATGCCAAGAACATCATTGTTGGTTTTGCGCGGCTGGGCGGGCGCACCATTGGCGTTGTCGCCAACCAGCCCTTGGTATTGGCTGGTGTTTTGGACAGCGATGCCGGGCGCAAGGCCGCGCGCTTCGTGCGCTTCTGCGACTGTTTCAATATTCCCATCGTTACCTTCGTCGATGTTCCTGGCTTTCTTCCCGGCACCGCGCAGGAATATGGCGGCCTGATCAAACACGGCGCCAAGCTGCTGTTTGCCTTTGCCGAAGCAACGGTGCCAAAAATCACGCTTATCACGCGAAAGGCCTATGGTGGCGCCTACGTTGTTATGTCGTCCAAGCATTTGCGCGGCGACTTGAACTATGCCTGGCCGTCCGCCGAAATTGCCGTGATGGGTTCGCGCGGTGCCGCCGAGATTCTTTATCGCAGCGAGCTCGGCGACAAGGATAAGATCGCGGCGCGCGTGAAAGACTATGAGGATCGATTTGCCAATCCATTCGTGGCTGCTGAACGTGGGTTCCTTGATGAAATAATAATGCCCCACTCAACCAGAAAACGCATGGCTCGGGCCCTTGATATGCTTCGTCACAAGGAATTGAATAACCCTTGGAAGAAGCACGATAATATTCCACTTTGAGGAGACAGGAATGCATTTGCTCAAAACTTTGCTGACGCGTTTTGTGCAAGTTGGAACCTTGCTTGTGGTGGATGCCGATGGCAATTCCCATGTTTTTACCGGACCAAGGCCGGGGCCAAAGGTTGGCATTCGGCTGCTGGACAAGAAACTCTACCGCGCCCTTTTCCTCCATCCGGAATTGCATGCGGGCGAGGCCTATATGGATGGCACGCTGGTGATGGAAGGCTGCACCATCCGCGAATTTCTGGAATTTGCCGAGATCAATGGCAGCAATTTGCGCAAACATCCTCTGCAGAAGGTGCTTCAAAAGAGTTTGAAAGGCATTCGCAAGCTGCACCAGCGCAATGATGCCAAATCCGCTCGCGCCCATGTGCACCATCACTATGATCTTTCTAATGAATTGTACAAATCCTTCCTCGACACGGACATGCATTATTCCTGCGCATACTTTGCCGGTGAAAAGGACACGCTCGAAGTGGCTCAGCAAAACAAGCTGCGTCACATTGCAGCGAAGCTGGATTTGAAACCCGGCCAGCGTGTTCTGGATATTGGCTGCGGCTGGGGCGGCATGGCGCTTTATCTGGCAGCAGCAGCGGATGTGGAGGTTCTGGGTGTTACCCTTTCAACCGAGCAATTGGCCCTGGCGCGCCAGCGCGCAATAGAACGCGGCCTCGACAATCGTGTGCGTTTTGAACTGATGGACTATCGCGACGTTGAGGGCCCGTTTGACCGCATTGTTTCGGTCGGCATGTTTGAACATGTGGGGATTGTCCATTACGATGAATTTTTTACCAAGGTGCGCGATCTCTTAAAACCCGATGGTGTGGCGCTTTTGCATTCGATTGGCCGCAGAAGCGGACCCAGCGCTACTAGCGCCTGGATACGGAAATACATTTTTCCCGGCGGCTATTCGCCCGCCCTTTCGGAAGCCTTGGCCAGTGTCGAACGCAGCAAGCTGTGGGTGACTGATATTGAAATCTTGCGTCTGCATTACGCCAAAACCTTACGCGCCTGGGAGCAGCGTTTTCAGGCCAACCGCAAAAAGATCATGTCTTTCATGGACGAGCGCTTCTGCCGCATGTGGGAGTTTTATCTCATCGGCAGCGAATTGAGTTTTAGCCATGGTTCGCACATGGTATTCCAGATACAGCTTGCGAAGGGACGTGAAACCTTGCCCATCACGCGCGATTACATGGCGCGCGCCGAGGCGAAACTAAAAGCCTAAATCACTTCGCCGACGAGGTCATATTCTTCAGCCTCGACAATGCAGGCACGAACCATGTCTCCGGGTTTCAGCGCGGTTTCGCCGGGCAGGAACACGTTGCCGTCAATTTCTGGTGCATCCCACGGCGAGCGGGCGACGGCTTCCTCATTTTCCAAATCGATGGAATCAACCAGCACATCAATCTCGCGGCCAACCTTGGATTGGAAAATTTCAGCGGATATGTTCTGCTGTGCTTCCATGAAGCGGTGGTAGCGTTCGGCTTTCACTTCATCGGACACCTGAGGCAGGCCCAAATCATTGGCCTTCGCGCCTGATACGGGCTCATATTTGAAACAGCCCACTCGCTCCAGTCGCGCCTCTTTCAGCCACGACAACAGATATTCGAAGTCTGCTTCCGTTTCGCCGGGAAAGCCAACGATGAAGGTGGAGCGAATGGCGATGTCCGGGCAGATTTTCCGCCAGGATGCCAAGCGGTCCAGAGCTTTTTCTTGATTGGCCGGGCGTTTCATCGCCTTCAAAACACCGGGTGCCGCGTGCTGGAAGGGAATATCGAGATAGGGCAGAATTTTGCCCTCGGCCATGAGCTGGATTACATCATCCACATGGGGGTAGGGATAAACGTAATGCATACGCACCCAAGCACCCAGATCGCCAAGCTCTTTGGCCATGTCATAAAACTTGGCGCGCACCTCGCGGCCACGGAATTTGCTCGTGGCATATTTCGTGTCAACACCATAGGCAGACGTGTCCTGGCTGATCACCAGCAATTCTTTCACGCCGGCTTTCACCAGGCGTTCGGCCTCGTAGAGCACGGAAGCAACGGGCCGTGAGACCAGATCGCCGCGGATTGATGGAATAATGCAGAAGGAACAGCGGTTGTTGCAACCCTCTGAGATTTTCAAATAGGCGTAATGCTTCGGCGTAAGGCGCAAACCCTGCGGCGGCAAAAGATCGAATTTTGGGTCATGCACCGGGGGCAGGGCGTTGTGAACCGCACCCACAACCGCCTCATACTGGTGCGGGCCGGTGATGGCCAGAACGCCGGGATGGGTGGCACGAATGGCGTCAGCCTCAACCCCATAGCAGCCGGTGACAATAACCCGCCCGTTCTCCTCCATGGCCTCCCCGATGGCAGCAAGGCTTTCAGCCTTGGCACTATCGAGAAATCCGCAGGTGTTGACCAGCACCACATCGGCATCATCATAGCCCGGCGCAATCAAATAGCCTTCAGCGCGAAGCTGGGTCAAAATACGCTCGGAGTCCACCAGCGCCTTGGGACAACCGAGCGAAACGAGGCCGACTTTGGGGACATGTGTGTTCATAGCGGCGCTGTGTAGCGGAGAAGGCCCCAAAGGGCAAATAAGCCTCAAAATGATGTTTGGGCGAGCCAAAGCAGGCCAACGTGATTATCAAATGGCGTCAAAAGATGGTTAAAAAGTAAAGGGGCTTGAATTTCAGATTTCCGTGTACAACTTCTACAGTGTAACCGTGCTTGACGGCT
>JAHFPK010000033.1:11910-13039 GCA_023266715.1 Hyphomicrobiales bacterium
TAAGGATATTCTCGACAACTGGGTCAAAATCCTCCGGGTCGCCGGCAAGAGCCTCGACACCAACAAAAAATGATTCAGTAAATCGCTCGCTTCAAGGCTCCGGGTATTCCGCGTCATAGGCCTTGCCGTCGAACTCACTCTTTGACGACCGCTCCATCATTTCTCCAACCGTCGGCATCGCAGGGGTCGCCGCGCGGCGAACGGTCAAGCCCCTCCGGGCCCGAGGTGGCAAGAATGGCAAAGGGCGAGGCCTCGATGAGCTTGCGATAATCGCCGGTGATGTGATCTATGGGCTTTCCTTACGGCACTATTATACTCTAATCAAATTTTTCAAAAGGGTGACCCATGCGAAAACCTCGTTTTAAGTTTCGCAATTCTTACTCGCAAATGCGATAATTTTCGCTTTTTCCATGGACGCCAAGGTCAAAATGGAAGTGTTTTTCATGAGCCGCATTTGTTCCCGGCCCAAGGACGGTCGTGAAATAGCCGCACGCCGACGCCCGTAGGCCATGCAGAATTGCATAGGATTCGGCATTCGGATCTATGGCATCCAGCACGTTTATGATCTTGCCGCCATGCATGCGCAGCGTGGTGATATCGATCGCATTGCCAAATCCGTGCTCGCTGATTTTTGCTGAACTGTCCCCGTTCCGGCCGCGGCATTCAAAGCCTGGCCCGGTTGAAATCTTTTCCAGCGGCGTGCCCATTTGTGCGGCGAGAATCGGAGCGCCGGATTCGCTGAGCCATTTTGAAAACTGTAACGCAAACTTGCAATTCAGGAGGGGCCCCTCCGGCAGTTTAACCAGGTTTTGTTGCGCCTTTATCGAATGGAGATTAACAGGATTTTGCACATGGCATTGCCCGGTATCAACATTGACCGTCGGAATTGTAAAATCCACGCCTGCAGCTCGAAGCTTTTGCAGGCATAGATCATCGTCGTCACTTGGCAATGTTTCCCTCGGCAAAACGCGGGGTATCAGTGCGGCCTGCTGTTGAAGCTCCTGCGGCTTCGTTTTTGGTATTGGCAGAGGCGCCAGCTCATCTTGCTTTTGCGCAATCACGGGTCTTTGGGTGGGGATTGGTGGTTTGCCAGCGGTCTTTACGGGCGCAAATGCTGCAGCTTGAGGCA
>JAHFPK010000033.1:13139-15845 GCA_023266715.1 Hyphomicrobiales bacterium
TTCGTTTTTGGTATTGGCAGAGGCGCCAGCTCATCTTGCTTTTGCGCAATCACGGGTCTTTGGGTGGGGATTGGTGGTTTGCCAGCGGTCTTTACGGGCGCAAATGCTGCAGCTTGAGGCATAGCCACTTGTTTCTGAGCGGGAATTGTTAGCTTGCCAGCGGTCTTTACGGGCGCAGTCAGCACCACTTTAGGCACAAGCGCAGGTTTCTGGATGGGAATAGGTGGTTCTTGTATGGATTTGGAAGCACCAGTTTCATTCTTCGCCGGATTGACCGGCGTCTCAGCTGTCTTTTGCGCATTGGAAACTGGTTTTTCCCGTTTCACCGCGCGCGGCTTTGCGTGCGTCTTGCACGTCATTTTGAATTTTCGGCAGATGTTTCGGTCCATTTCGTTCAGAAATTTTGTGAGGGCAACCGGTTGTGCCGCGGTCGCAATTCCGCTTGTCCAACCGAATACGGTCGAAATTGCTACGATTATGACGATGAATGCAAATTTGGACATAAGGCTGTGAGGTTCCATTGTGTGAGAACTATGCGAAGCGACAAAGGTTCCCTCAAAAAGTGGCTTTCTATAGGCTGAGCGATTTGAGCGCGTTGGAAGAGTGGGGAAGATTGCACCGGTTCATTCCCCTTGTTACAGTCAGGAATAGTCATTCCTAGGGGCTTCATGTTCAAGAAAATTCTGATTGCCAATCGTGGCGAGATTGCTTGCCGCGTGATCAAGACCGCCCGCAAGATGGGAATTGCCACTGTTGCCGTCTATTCTGAAGCCGATGCGCGCGCCCTTCATGTTGAAATGGCTGATGAAAAAGTGGCGATAGGCCCGCCCGCTGCCGCGCAATCCTATCTCATGATAGAGAAGATTGTCGCGGCCTGTAAACAGACGGGGGCAGAAGCTGTTCACCCCGGCTATGGCTTTCTCTCCGAACGTTCGGCCTTTCCGAAAGCCCTGAGCGAGGCCGGCATCACCTTCATTGGCCCCAATGCCGCGGCCATTGACGCCATGGGCGACAAGATTGAATCCAAAAAAGCCGCCGCCGCCGCAGGTGTTTCCACCGTGCCGGGGCATATGGGGATTATCGACACGGAGGATGAAGCAGTAAGAATTGCTGAGGGCATTGGCTTCCCTGTGATGATCAAGGCCTCTGCCGGCGGCGGCGGCAAGGGCATGCGGATCGCCCATTCAGCGGTAGACGTGCGCGATGGTTATGCCCGCGCCAAGTCTGAAGCCAAGTCCAGCTTCGGGGATGACCGTGTCTTTATCGAAAAATTCATCGTGAACCCGCGCCACGTTGAAATTCAGGTGCTAGGCGACAAGCATGGCAACGTGATCCATTTGGGCGAGCGCGAGTGTTCCATCCAGCGCCGCAATCAAAAAGTGGTGGAGGAAGCACCTTCGCCCCTGTTGGATTCCAAGACACGGAAACTCATGGGTGAACAGGCTGTGGCATTGGCCAAAGCTGTCAAATACGACAACGCCGGCACGGTAGAATTTGTGGCAGGGCAGGACCGCTCCTTCTTCTTCCTTGAAATGAACACGCGCCTCCAGGTGGAGCATCCCGTCACCGAACTGGTTACAGGTGTGGACTTGGTGGAACAAATGATCCGCGTGGCGGCGGGCGAAAAACTAATCCTGCGGCAGGCGGATGTGAAACTTAATGGCTGGGCTATTGAAAGCCGCATCTACGCCGAAGACCCTTACCGGAATTTCCTGCCCTCAACCGGACGCCTCGTGAAATACCGTCCGCCTAAGGAGCAAATGAAAGACGGCGTAACGCTCCGCAATGACACCGGCGTGTTTGAAGGTGGTGAAATTTCCATCTGGTATGACCCGATGATCGCCAAGCTGTGCACCCATGCGCCCACCCGCGCCGAGGCCATCGCTGCAATGGCGCAAGGGTTGGACAGTTTTTATATCGATGGCATTCAGCACAACGTGCCCTTGGTTTCCGCCATCATGGGCAATCCGCGCTGGCGGGAAGGAGCCCTTTCAACCGGCTTCATCGCCGAGGAATTTCCCGATGGCTTCAAGGGAAACCCCGTAACCCCGGAACTAGCCGACAGGCTCACCACCATTGCCTGCGTAATCGATCATGTGGAAAACCGCCGCAAGCGCAAGATCAGCGGGCAGATGAGTGGCCGCCCTGTGAACTTCTCAAAAAAGCGCCGCGTCAGGCTGGGCAAGCATTGGTATGACGTCGAAGTGGTTCACGAAACCGAACGTCTCATTCAGATTCTCCATCCCGGTGAACGCGGCGAGCGCGCCATTGTCAGCCAGTGGACGCCGGGCACGCCCGTCTGGCATGGCTTCATCGATGGCGAGGAGATATCCGTTCAGGTCCGCCGCATCCCCAATGGCTATTGCCTGAGCCATCGCGGCGTGACAGTCAATGCTCACGTCTATACGCTGCGCGAAGCCGAACTCGTGAAGCTGATGCCAGAGAAAGTGGCACCTGACACTTCCAAAAAACTTCTCTGCCCCATGCCGGGCCTCGTGGTTGCAATTCATGTGGACGAGGGGACAGAGGTGGAGGCGGGCGATGCGCTAGCCATTGTTGAAGCCATGAAAATGGAAAACATCCTACGCGCCGAGCACGATGGCGTTGTGAAGAAGATCAACGCCAAGCCCGGTGACAGCCTCAGCGTTGATGCGGTGATCATGGAGTTTGTGTGATACCGAAAATTTTCTGAAAGGAATTTTTCAG
>JAHFPK010000280.1 GCA_023266715.1 Hyphomicrobiales bacterium
ACGCGATAAAAAACGCGTTCCCAACCGAGAGTCGCGCAAGCCTCTTTGACTTACGCAACTCCTCGCCAGATTTGTATCTTGAGCCTGATACTATCCGCGCCAGACGGCTCCGGTCCGCGAGTTTACAAAGACCAGGACGCGGTGGTCATTGCGCCAAGCGATGAATGTGTAGGTCCGGCCTTCACATTCGCGCGTCCTAACATTATGAAACCCGCGTTGACGCACTAGGCGTCGCGCCTCGTTGCAGGATATTCTGCCGCGAAAACCGGGCATGTAATAACCAGGCATGCGATAGCCGGGGTCGTACCAACCATAATTGTCATTGTACATATAACCTGGCCCAACCTGGTAATCGTAGTAGGGAACGCCCAAGTAGATCCTGACCTTTGCATCGGCGGTTGACGACAGCCCAGCAAATAGCGCCACGCCTGCAAATAGTGCGGTAATTGTCTTCTTCATAGTAATACTCCTCCAATTCTTGGTGGCGATACAACGCGTTCGCAGTGAATTGGTTCCGACAGGTCAATCGCTTAAGCTTCAGACCATTAATCACCGCAATTAATTGGAACGCCAAGCATTGCATCTTTGCTTCTTACGGAGAATCGCTCGCCAAAGATCAGTTTGGCTCGCATTCGGGGCCATAGGGGACTCGGGAGCATAGGCGATATTGGCGAGCAGGAGCTTGGTGCCAAGCCCAGCACCCGGAAAACCGCCTTTTTTTGACCGGACGAAACAAGGTGCCGAAACGCTAACCTTTAAATGCAACTGAGGATTGAATTGTCTTGTAAACCACAGTTTCGTTAGTTGTTACCTGAACTGATGCCGGCGCTTTTAATGCCGCTTGGAGCAATCCGGCCACTGGGGTCAGAAAAAGCATCACAATTGCCAAAACCACGGGCTGGATGATTTTCTTTGCAACGTTTTGAATGTTGGTCATCATGCCATAACAACGGCTCTGCCGGGATTTGGTTCCCAGTTATTGTGCTGCGGCAAAAAGTTTATTCGTTGATTTTCAGTTCTGCGGTTTGGCTGCCCGCCGCCTGCGCCTGATTCTGCGCAGAAGTTTAAGTGTCAGTTCTATCGTGCAGATAAAGCCTTCCGCATCGAACAGTCTTTCGACTTTGGCACCGGCAAGGCTTCTTTCGATAAGAGCGGAACCAAAACCACGGATGTCGAGGGATGTAACCTTCGGTCCACCCTTTTCCCGCCAGGTAAAATTGAGTTTGGACCCGGCATTGACATTGCTTTCAACCCGCCAGCTCAATTCAATTTTCCCGTTAGGTGCCGAAAGTGCGCCATACTTCAATGCGTTGGTGGCAAGCTCATTGAAGATCAATCCGAAGGGAGCTGCATACTCAGCTGGAAGATTGATTTCAGGTCCGGAAATCACAAGACGTTCCCCCTCGTCGACGATATAGAGCGAAAGCAGGTGCCGTGCCAGTGCACCAAGTTCCGCACCCCGCCAATCATTGGCTGTAAGGATATCTTGCGCCGCCGCGAGACTGTGCAGTCTGCCCGAAAATTTCGCGGCGAAATCTTGTGGATTTGAGGTCGTCTTCAGCGTCGAACGCAGGATGGCCTGCAATATGGCAAAAGAATTCTTGACGCGATGAGCAAGCTCACGCGTCATCAGCCGCTGTCGTGCCTCCCATTCTTTTCTTTCAGTGATATTGTGCATGGCAACTGAAATCGCTATAACGGACCCGTTCGGAGCTTTGACTGGCCCCACCGCCACCGACACATCAACAAACGATCCATCTTTCCGCAGCCGCTGCGTGTTAAAGGGCCCAACAGTTTCCCCAGCGCGTGCACGAGACAGAAACTGCCGCTGCTCCTGCAGCCCCACGGGACCGGCGAGCATGCTGATGTGTTGTCCAATTGCTTCCGACGCGGTGTAGCCAAAGAGCCGTTCAGCCGCTGGATTCCACGCCTCGATGTAGCCTTCAAGTGTTGACCCGAATAATGCATCATGGGAGGCAGCGGCCACAGCTGCCATGCGTGCCGTGTCCGCCTCGGCGCGCTTGCGTTCTGTAATATCATGATTGGTTTCGAGGATAAGAATTTCACCATCGGTTTCGATAGCCTGATGGCGGCTCTCAACAAACACAATGCGGCCATCCTTGGCCCGGTGTTGTACTTCGCCAGTCCAGCTTCTCACCGTATTGAGGAGTTGCATGAGGTCTGCCGGCTCTATCGGATGAATCGTTCGAAGCAGTTTGTGGCTGATCTGGCCCAGCGCCTCTGCCCGCGTAAAGCCATAAAGCTCCTCCGCCCCCCTATTCCATTCGACAATCCCTTTATCCGGGTGCCAGACAAATATTGGCTCAAATGACAACTCAATAAGATCCGTCTGGCGGCTCAGTGTCTCCGCTACTTTCTTGCGCGCCGAAATGTCGATGATCACCCCAGTTTGGCGAAGGACAGCCCCCGACTTATCGCGAAACACCCGGCCCGAATCGAGGACCCAGAGATAGTAGCCACCCCGGTGCTTCACCCGGTATTCCATCACATAATTGTCGTTTGCCGGGAAAAAATCCGCGTCCTGCAGGCCTTTCAGGTTCGCCCTGTCTATTGGATGCTGAAGCGCCGCCCAACCCTCCGCAGTGGGCGCAATGTCGTCTGTCTGCCATCCCAGCATCCGCGTTAAACCGGCACTTCGCCAAATTTTTTTGGTGGCAATATCCCAATCGTAGATCAACGCCCCGGCGGCTTCCTCGGCTTTTTCCAGGCGCTCAGATACAAGGCGCAACGCCGCCTCGGCAGCGAGACGCGAACGTTTTTCACTTTCAATGAGGTCGGGAGTTATCAGCGAGTCGTTCATTGCCCCTCCCCCGCGCTAATATGGAATTGACGCCATTATAGATGTTTTCTCCTGAAGCGAGCAACGTCGACAGGAAGCTCCCTGAATCGAGACAAAGGCTAACGATGGAACCGGTGGTTACGCTTAGGCATACTGCTTTATTAAACGCTGATCTGCCGAAAAGGTTCCACCGGTGGTAATTTTGCCTTGAAAGCAGAAATACTTATTCTGGAGAACGCGTAATAGATACGATAGTGCCGTTCCGGGTGCTAATGGTCTTGATTTGCGCTTCAAGCTGCTGGGCCAAGGCCTTAACCAGTGTCGTTCCAAGACCTGGGCGTTTTTCACTGGGGCCTTTCTGAATTCCGCCGCCATTATCAGACACTGAGAGCGTCCATTCCGTTCCGTTAACCTTGTAGCCGACCACAATGTGGCCTGCTTTGATATCGACAGGAAACCCGTGCTTCAAGGCATTTATCACCAACTCTGTGACAATGAGACCGATGCTAACGGCTTGCTCGGATCGGACGGCACCTGCATCGGCTACCACCTTGAGTGTGATCGGACGCCTTTCCCGGATCATCGACCCGGAAAGGGTTTCGCAAAGTTTTGACAGATAGGAACCGACATCAATCTCTTCGCCCATTCCCGTCGCTTTGAGGTGCTGCTGTAATGAGGCAACTGACATAACGCGACGATGGGCGTCCTCAAGATGCCCACGGGTTTCCATAGATTCCACGGACCGTGCCTTGAGGAGCAAGATGCTGGCTATAATCTGCAGGCTATTGGCCACGCGGTGGCTCATCTCCGAAAGCAGCATATCCTTTTGCTCACTGAGGCTTTGAAGCAATCTCTCGGCCACGCGACGATCAGTAATATCCTCAATCGCCAACAAAAGTGTTGAGTTCAAGTCGCCATGATAGAAAACCTTGCGGGCGTTGAGCAACATGGTTCGCCGCCCAATGGTTGGGAAATCCTGCTCAACTTCGAAATGATCCATGACGCCATGTTCAGGGATAATTCGCTCGAGGAGCTCACGAAGGGCCGGGTTGTTCCATGCGCCGGAACCCAAATCATAGACCAAGCGCCCTTGCGTTTCTGCGGGTATGGTCTGGAAAGTTGCGTAGAATGACCGGCTGGCTGCAACGACACGCAAATCCCTATCAAGCACGAGAAGAGATTCCCGGACCGTGTCCACCATGGCTTGCGCTAAAGTGCTGCCGTCCGTGATACTGTCCATTCAGTCCTTTTCAAGAGACGCCATTATAGGAGGTTTTT
>JAHFPK010000034.1 GCA_023266715.1 Hyphomicrobiales bacterium
ATCAACCGGTTTCTCGAAGACCACAACACCAAATCAAAGCCCTTCATTTGGAAGGCCGATCCGGATAAAATCATCGCCTCCGTCAAACGAGGGCACCAAATGTTAGATTCTATCCACTAGCTCAGTTGGCCTTGGATGCCACTTCAGTGGCAAAATAGCTGTCTACAGCCGTGGCAAAGGCCTTGGCAATTTTTGTTTGCCACACTACCGAAGTGAGCAGTTTTTCGTCGGATTTACTGGAGAGAAAACCAAGCTCAAGCAGAATGGAAGGAACATCGGGGGCCTTCAGAACCACAAAACCGGCAGAGCGCAGCGGCTTGCCGGTCATGAGGGTCAATGGTCTGAGCTGGGTCACGGCTTTCTTGGAAAAAAACATCGCATGATTCTTTGACTCGCGTTGGGCGAGATCAATCAGAATATCGGTGATCTCTTCGGTTTCCGCCTCCAGGTCCAATCCGCCGATAATGTCGGCACGATTTTCCCGTTTCGCCAGGGCTTCTGCCTCGGCGTCGGAGGCCCTGTCCGAAAGCGTATAGATGGTGACACCACGGGCATCCCTGCCCCTTACCGTGTCGGCATGAATTGCGAGGAACAGATCAGCCTCTTTTTCCCTGGCCACGCTCACGCGATTTTTCAGGCTGATAAAGCGATCATCGTTTCGGGTCATCACCACATCATACTTGCCCGTGGCTACCAGGGCCTGACGCAAAACCCTGGCGAAGGACAAGACGACATCTTTTTCCTTCGTGCCCCGCGGGCTTACCGCTCCGGGATCAACGCCGCCATGGCCGGGATCGAGAACGATGATTTTCTTGCCGACCTTGTTCGCCAAAACAATTTTTTTCTCCGGCGCAGGCGGAGAAATTGGACCGACCGACAATTCGGCAATGTGCTGCTGGCTTTTGACCTGTTCGGAGTTGTAGGACTTGACGAAGGCTGCCTCAGTTGTTTTCACGATATCAACGACGATGCGGGCGGGCTGACCTAATTGCGGCTCGACCAGGAAGGATTTCTCAATCAGGACAGGCCCCAGCGTATCAATTACAATCCTCGATTTACCTGCCTCCAGCAGTCCGTACCGGTACTCAGATACCAAGCCGCGAACCTTATGACCAATCCCCGGTGGCAGATCGAACCTCACATTGGGCAGGTCGATAACCACCCGGTACGGATCGGGAAGAACATAAACACTGTAGCTCACGGTTTCAGACACATCGGCCACGAAGCGGGTGCGCGTTGCGTCGCCCCCTACCCTCGTTCCGGTTGCAACTGCAACCTCTGTTGCAAGAGATTCCGGTAAAGTCATGAAAAACATGAGTATAATGCATACAAAGGGAAGCGGTAGGAGGCGCATTTTGCGCATCAGTTTTCTCCAAACCAAAGTATTGTGCATTGCAATCATCGCGTCCAATCCCGATCTACGAAAGGTTAGCGGGACCATGGTTAACCTAAGGTTTCTGCGGGCCGATTTTGCTAAACTGACACAAGCGACCTTGCAATTTTGGCCCAGCCTCCCTAAACAGGAGATGTCTCTTCGGCAGACTCGATTCAATCGTTTGGGTTGCAAGGGCAATAATTTCGTGGCTGAGAGGTCCGGAGAACCGGCTGGTTCACCCCCTCATGTCGCGTCTAGGTGAGGTTCCTATGTCGGGAACCTTGCGGGCTTCATGGGCAAGAAATTGCGCCCGGGCACGCAAATGAGTTTAACCGTTTGGGCCGTGGTGGCTTGAACAAAGATTAATGTGGGTCATGGTTCAGGACTTAACGATTGCGCCTCTTGCCGCTGGAAACACAGCCGCAGCAGAGCCGTCCGCATCGTTTAATGTCGTGACATGGATCGGGCCCCTTTCGCGCAGGCTGGCCTGTCAGGCCGTCTGGTTTCTCAAGTCCGGAAATGGGACCCTCGAAGCCTCACCGCCAGCTGCAGCAGAGGATATAGAAATATGGGCAGCAAAATGCTCGTCGATGCTACGCATGCCGAGGAAACTCGCGTTGTCGTGGTTCGCGGAAATCGTATCGAGGAATTCGACTTTGAAAGCGCTGCACGCAGGCAGCTAAAAGGTAATATCTACCTGGCCAAGGTAACGCGGGTTGAGCCGTCGCTGCAGGCTGCCTTCGTGGAGTATGGTGGCAATCGTCATGGCTTCTTGGCCTTCTCGGAAATTCATCCCGACTACTACCAAATTCCGGTCGCTGACCGTCAGGCTCTGCTGCGCGAGCAGGAGGAAGAAGACGCCAGCGAACGTGATGACGACAATGATGACGCTGCCGAACCTTCAGGCGAGGCTCAGGCCCTGCAATCTCCCGATGAACCGCAGCTGACGTCAGAAGCGGTAGAAACAGAAGAGGCTAGCGAAGAACCACCAGCGGAACTCACTGAAAAAGTTGCGGCTGACTCCGAGACGCAAGCCCAGGAAGCTCCGGCAATTGGCGAGGCAGGGGTTGGCGTTGAGACAGTAGAAGAAGACGCTGAAAGTCAAAAAGTCGAATCGATTGGCGCGGAAGACGCGCTGGAAGAAGTTCCGCAGCGCCCGCACCGCGCGCCGCGCCGGCAATACAAGATTCAAGAAGTTATCAAACGCCGCCAAATCATTCTGGTGCAAGTCGTTAAGGAAGAACGCGGCAACAAGGGTGCGGCACTTACAACCTATCTTTCACTGGCCGGACGCTATTGCGTTCTCATGCCGAATACGGCGCGGGGTGGCGGAATTTCTCGCAAGATCACCGATGCGGGCGATCGGCGGCGTCTCAAGGAAGTGGCCCGCGATGTGGAAGTTCCACAGGGCATGGGATTGATTGTTCGAACGGCAGGCGCCCAGCGAACACGGCCTGAAATCAAGCGCGATTTTGATTACCTGATGCGCCTGTGGGAAAATGTGCGCGATCTGACCTTGCATTCAACGGCCCCTGCCCTTGTCTATGAAGAGGGAAGTCTGATCAAGCGCTCCATCCGTGATCTCTATACCAAGGATGTTGACGAGGTGTTTGTTGAAGGCGAGGCGGCTTACCGTGAAGCAAAAGACTTCATGAAAATGCTCATGCCCAGCCATGCCAAAAACGTAAAGCTTTACAAGGACACACGTCCGCTCTTTTCAAAACATCAAACTGAAACGCAATTGGACGCCCTGTACTCGCCTACGGTGACGCTGCCTTCTGGCGGTTATATCGTCATGAACCAGACGGAAGCCCTGGTTTCCGTTGACATCAATTCCGGCAAAGCGACACGCGAACACAATATCGAGGACACGGCCCTCAAAACCAATCTTGAAGCCTGTGATGAAATCGCCAGGCAATTGCGGCTGCGCGATCTCGCGGGTCTCGTTGTCATCGACTTCATTGACATGGAGGAGAACCGTAACAATCGAGCGGTAGAGCGCAGGTTGAAAGATGCTCTCAAAAATGACCGCGCCCGGATTCAGGTGGGGAGGATCAGTCATTTTGGACTTATGGAAATGTCGCGGCAAAGATTGCGGCCGGGGCTGCTAGAAGGATCATCGCGCCCCTGTCCGCATTGCGAAGGGCGCGGTATCGTCCGCTCCATCTCTTCCTGCGGGCTTTCGGTTTTGCGCGCAATTGAGGAGCATCTGATCAGCCGCAAGGCCGAGCATCTCACGGTCAAGTGCACACGCGAAGTTGCCTTCTATGTTCTTAACGAGAAGCGTGACAATCTTTTGGCCATCGAGCAGACCTACGGCATTTCCGTCTTCATCGTGCCGAGCGACGAGGTCAAGGGGTCGCAGGCCATCATCGAGCGCGCCGGCGAGCGCGCCATTTCAATCCGCAGAGTTCCAACCGCATCAGTCAAAATTGATTCAGCTTACGAGGAAGAAGCAAGCGAAGAGGATGCGTCCGAGGTTGAATCCGAGACTGAGACCGAGGACGTTCAAGCGGAATCCACTGTGGAAGCTGAAGGCAGTGAAGGCGGTCCTGACTCGCAACGAGGCAGAAGGCGCAGGCGTGGACGCCGGGGTGGCAGGCGTGGTGGACGCGACCGCGAAGATCAACCCCAAGCGAAAACTGTTGGAAATGTCGATAGCCAACCTGAGGCGCTGCCGCAGGCGGCTGAAAGTGATGATACCCAGCGCGACAATGCCTCGTCTTCTGTGGAAATGAAGTCAGACGAAATGTCTGAAGAAACCCCTGAAAAAGAAGGCACTGAGCGTGGTCATTCGCGCCGACGTGACCGGTGGGGGCGCAACCGAAACGGGCGCCACAAGAATGGCCGTAGCACTGCCGAAGCTGAAAGCAATGGCCATGTGTCACCTCCAGCGGAAACGCGCGAACCTCAGCCCGAGCGTCAAGCGGCGCCAATCATCGCCATTCCGGAAATTGCGGCACAGCCGGTAGCGCCACGGAAATGGCAGCCACCGTCGGCAACGGTTACGGCAAGCGAGACCGTCACTAAACCCAAAGCAGGCTGGTGGAGCAAACGTAGCTGACTACCCTTTGGCATCACGTGCTTAAGCCTCAAACTCGCCGCATTTGGCCGGGAAACACGCCCCTTCAAATGCGGTGGGCTGTTCGTCTCGATTCCACCTGTTGAGTGAGCCATGATTCGTAAGTTGACAACAGTTTGTCTTGTCGTCCTGATGACCTTCACAAGTTTGATGGCTGATGGCATGGCTGCCACCAGAAAGAAGCCACAGGGACCGTCGCTTCCTCTCATTCGTGATGCAGAAATCGAAGGCCTGTTACGCCTCTATTCCAGGCCAATTTTCAAAGCCGCGGGCCTGAACCCTTCAGCGGTGCGGGTTTACATTATCAACAATGACAAGATTAACGCCTTCGTTGCTGGCGGTCAGCGCTTGTTCATCCACACAGGGCTGTTGACGCGAACTAAGACTCCAAACGAAGTCATCGGCGTTCTGGCGCATGAAACGGGCCACATTGCTGGCGGCCATTTGGCCCGCTTGGGAATTGAGCTTGACCGGGCCAGTGTCCAGTCAATTATTGGAACCTTGATTGGTGTTGCGGCTGTTGTAGGCGGTGCAGCAGCGGGGCAACAGGGCGCTACGCAAGCGGGACAGGGAATCGTGATAGGATCCCAAGGCCTGGCACAACGGAGCATTCTCTCCTACCAGCGCGACATGGAAGCCTCCGCCGACCAAGCCGCCCTTAAATTCCTGAAAGCAACCGAACAATCGCCCAAGGGCATGCTTACATTGTTCCAAGTGCTCGCCAACGAATCATTAGCGTCAATGGAAAATGCCGACCCTTATCTGCTCTCGCACCCCATGCCCCTGGAAAGAATTCGCAATCTTGAACTGGAAGCCAAAAAGTCCAAGTTCTTTGACAAGGAAGACGCGCCGCAACTGCTGTTGCGCCACCACTTGATGCAGGCCAAGCTGGCCGGCTTCCTGCAATCGCCCCAGTTCGTTTTTCAGCGCTACCCTTCAGCAGACAAGAGCCTGCAGTCACGTTATGCCCGCTCTATTGCAATGTTTCGCAAAGGTGACAACAAGAATGCCATACCGCTCATTGATACCCTCATTAGAGACGTGCCAGAAGATCCCTATTTCTGGGAACTCAAGGGCCAAGCCCTGCTCGAAGGCGGCACACCGGCGAAAGCCATAGCCCCACTTAAGCAGGCCCACACATTGTTGCCCAACAGCGGGCTCATCCAGATCCTTTACGCACAGGCCCTCATTGCAACGGAAAATCGTGCAAATATCAGGCAAGCCCTGAATTTGCTGACCTTGGCCAAGAGAACCGAGCCGGATTCAGTAGATATCTATAAGTATTCGGCCCTTGCCTACGGCTATTTGAATGATGTGCCCCGGGCCGAACTGGCCACCGCCGAGGCGGCCCTAATGCAGGGTGATACGGCGTTGGCAGCCGAGAAAGCAAAGGGGGTTGTGGGGCAATTCAAGCATGGCACTCCTGAATGGCTTCGGGCCAACGACATTTTGAACTTTGCCAACAAAGAGTAGGATTGACCCCGGGCAAGTCTTTCAGGCAAATAGACTGGAAAAATGAGGATTAGCATGCGCGCCGCCATTTGGATTGTGTTGTTTTCTGCAATGATGCTTGGCTTGTTTCCGGCTGCGAATGCTGCGGAATTCAACGATGGCCAACGTCAGGAAATGGAATCCATCATTAAGGATTACCTGCTGAGTCATCCTGAAATATTGCAGGAAATGTCCCAAATTCTGGAGCAGAAGCAAAAGCAAGCCGAAGACGAGCAAAGAAAAGACGGGCTGGTTAAAAACGCCGACCAGATATTCCGGGACAAGGCCGATTTCGTCGCCGGAAATCCCGATGGCAAGGTCACCATGGTTGAATTCTTCGATTACAACTGCGGCTGGTGCAAGAAGGGTTTTCCCGAGGTCATGTCATTATTGGATACGGACAAGGACCTGAAATTCGTTCTGAAGGAATTCCCGATATTCGGTGAAGATTCCGAATATGCCGCCAAGGCCGCCATTGCTTCGGGCAAGCAAGGAAAATATTGGGACCTGCATAGGGCCATGTTCAGCCATGAAGGAAAGATAACGAAGGACTCCGTAGATGAAATTGCTGCCGGCATCGGCTTGAACATGAATCAGCTCAAGAAGGACATGAAGGATCCTGCCTTAACGGAAATCCTGGAGCGCAATCGTGCGTTGGCACAATCTCTTGCCATCAATGGTACGCCGGCTTTTATTATCGATGACAAGCTAGTTCCGGGCTATCTGCCCAAGGCCGAACTTGCAACAGCGATCAATGAAATTCGCGCAAAGGGCGGCTGTTCACTCTGCTGATGGCAGCGGCTTCCCTGCCCGCCAGTGACCGCCTATAACACCTCAAGCAACTTGGATTCTGATGGCAGAGAGATGAAACCAATCTATATTTTGAACGGTCCGAACTTGAATCTCTTGGGGTTACGCGAGCCCAATGTGTATGGTCAGGAAACCATCACCGACCTGGAAGCGCGCTGTTTGGCCAAGGCCAAGGCACTGGGCCAGCAGATTGATTTCAGGCAAACCAATACCGAAGGCGAACTGATTGACTGGGTTCATGAGGCGCAAAGCAAGGCTTGCGGAATTATCATCAATGGCGCTGCCTATACGCATACGTCGGTTGCCCTGCATGACGCATTGAAGGCCGTGAACATACCCACAGTGGAAGTTCACCTGTCAAATGTCTATGCGCGCGAGCCATTTCGCCATCACAGTTATATTTCTCCTGTTGCTCACGGGGTCATTTGCGGCTTTGGTGGACAAAGTTATGAATTGGCCCTTGACGGGATCGCCCGAATTCTAAAATCAACCGGAAAGGCGTAGCAGAATGCCCGCGAAAAAAACGCCACCAACGCGTGGACAAGTAAAATCATCCAGCCAGGAATTGGCCCTCATCCGAACTCTGGCAGACATCTTGAACGAAACAGGGCTTTCTGAAATTGAATTGGAGCAAAAGGGCTCGCGGGTACGCGTAACCCGGACCGTGACGGCAGTTGCCACCGTGGCGCCGCACGCACCGGCGCATCACGCGCCGCCACCTGTCGCCATGCCACCTATTGCAAGAGCTTCCGATGCGGAACATGCCGGAACGGTAAAATCTCCCATGGTGGGCACCATTTACATGGCCTCGGCACCCGGCAACCCAAACTTCATCGAGGTGGGGTCGGAGGTCAAGCAAGGCCAAACCCTGCTTATCATCGAAGCCATGAAAACCATGAACCAAATTCCCTCGCCCACATCGGGCAAGGTCATCCGCATTCACGTGGAAAATGGCGACCCGGTTGAATATGGCGCTGCCCTTGTGACAATCGAGTAAGAGATGTTTGACAAGATTCTTATTGCCAATCGGGGCGAAATTGCCCTGCGGGTGCTCCGGGCCTGCCGCGAACTGGGTATCCAGACCGTTGCCGTGCACTCAACGGCCGATGCAGATGCCATGCACGTGAGGCTGGCCGATGAAAGTGTCTGCATTGGTCCGCCGCCGGCGCGTGACAGCTATCTCAATATTCCTGCCATTGTTTCGGCTTGCGAGATTACCGGGGCCGAAGCGGTGCATCCCGGTTACGGTTTTCTTTCTGAAAATGCCAAATTCGCGGAAATCCTCACCGAGCACGGGATAAAATTCATTGGCCCCTCGGCTGAAAATATCCGTACCATGGGCGACAAGATTGAAGCCAAGCGCACCGCCAAGGCCCTTGGCATTCCGGTTGTTCCGGGCTCCGATGGCGGTGTTTCCAATGTGGCCGACGGCAAGCGCATTGCCCGCGATATTGGATATCCTGTGATCATCAAGGCGACCGCCGGCGGCGGCGGGCGCGGCATGAAGGTTGCCCGCAATGATGATGAAATAGAGATTGCGCTGAGCACGGCCCAGACCGAAGCCAAGGCAGCCTTCGGAAATGAAGAAGTCTACATCGAAAAGTATCTGGAACTGCCCCGGCACATCGAAATTCAAGTCCTGGGCGATGGGCAAGGCAATGCGGTGCATCTGGGCGAGCGCGATTGTTCGCTGCAGCGCAGGCACCAGAAAATTTGGGAAGAAGCCCATTCGCCTGCCTTGAATTCAGCCCAGCGCGATCAAATCGGGGGACGCGTGGCCAAGGCCATGGCCAATCTTTCTTACGAAGGGGTAGGCACTATCGAGTTTCTCTACGAAAATGGCGAATTCTATTTCATTGAAATGAATACTCGGTTGCAGGTTGAACATCCGGTTACCGAGATGATCACCGGCCTTGATCTGGTCCAGGAACAAATCCGCGTGGCCAGCGGCGCCAAATTGCAATACGCGCAGAGTGACATTAGTTTCGCGGGCCACGCCATTGAATGCCGCATCAATGCGGAAAATGCCAAAACCTTCGCTCCTTCGCCGGGACGCGTGGATGCCGTTCACTTTCCGGGCGGCCTCGGGGTTCGCGTCGATTCAGCGCTCTATGCAGGCTACCGCATTCCGCCTTACTACGACAGCCTCATCGGCAAGTTGATCGTATTTGGCAAATCACGGACCGAGTGCATGATGCGTTTGAAACGAGCCATGGGAGAATTTGTCATTGAAGGGGTTGAAACAACGATTCCCCTGTTCCAGCGCCTGCTGACCGAGCCCGATATCATCGACGGGCATTATGACATCCACTGGCTGGAGAACTATCTCGCGCGAGATGTCTAGTGACGACCATTACGCCCAAGATTCTGCTGCAAGCCTACGCCGTTGGGATTTTTCCCATGGCGGAAACCGCCGAGGATAACGCGCTTTACTGGGTTGAGCCGGACGAGCGCGGAATCTTTCCATTGCACGGTCTTCGCATTTCCCACTCGCTGCGGAAACAGGTCCGCAAACAAGCCTTTGAAATCCGTATTGATTCCGCCTTTTCTGAGGTTATTGACGCCTGTGCCGCAAAAACCGAGAGCCGTCAATCAACCTGGATCAACGCGCGCATTCGCAAGCTCTATAACCAACTCCACCAGATGGATCATTGCCATTCGGTGGAATGCTGGCAGGACGGCAAGCTTGTTGGCGGGCTTTATGGGGTCAAAATTGGCGCTGCATTTTTTGGCGAGAGCATGTTCTCAAGGGTGACTGACGCCAGCAAAGTGGCCCTGGTTCATCTGATTGCGAGGCTCAATGCCGGTGGTTTTCAATTGCTTGATGCCCAGTTCATGAACCCGCATCTGAAGACGTTGGGAGCCATTGTCATTTCAAAGGCGGATTACAAGGAACTTTTACCTTCGGCCATCGCTGCTTCCGCAGACTTCAACAGATTCAAGGACGACAACGACCCGGCCCGCGTCCTGCATTTCGCCGGATTGCGCTAATCCTGCGGCTCGCCTTCTTCGATCTGCTCTTGCAGGGTTGAAAGATCGGGTATCTCTTCAACGGCTGGTGGTGGTGCGGAAGGATCGCGACAATTAACCAGCCAAACATCATAAATGGGGTGTTCAACTGCATTGAGCCCCGGACTTTGGGCAAACATCCAGCCGGAAAAAATACGCTTCAACGAATCATCAAGCTGCACTTCATCGACTTCAACAAAGGACGTGGTTTTTGGTTCCTCGGTGGCGGGGCGGGAATAACACACATCGGCCTTCACAATGAGGCCACCAAATTTTTTTGCTTCGCCCACCCTGGTTTCAAAGGTGGTCGTAAGACCTGTAATCTTGTCCAGGCCGGTGAACACCGCAATCGGATTTGCGATTCGTTCGGCGTGGGAGGCAGATGACAGCAACAGAACTGCAAGCGCAGCCAAGGCAGTAGGTCGGAACATACTTACTGCGCCTGCTTCGGCGCTTCAGGGGCCTTGGCACCGGATTTGTCAAACATGGCCTGACTGATGAGCGACCAGATATCGACCGCCCCTTGCGTGTAGGTAATCACCCCTCCATTGGCCAATTTTGTTTCAGAGCCGCCAGGTTCAAGCGAAATGAATTTTGAACCCAAAAGGCCTTCCGAAGTCACCTTGGCGGAAGTGTCATCGGTGAGCTGTACCGCGGGATCAATGCTCATGGAGATGAGGGCTTGATAGTTCTCAGGATTGAGTGACTGGGCAGTCACGGTGCCTATCTTGATTCCTGCCATGCGAATATCACTGCCGACGTTGACGCCCTCAACATTGTCAAATTCGGCAGTGATGAGGTAGCCAGAGCTATTTTTCCCCATGCCCGGCGTATTGTAGGCAAAAGCCAGAAAGGCACCGGCGATCAAAATGACCACGGCACCGATGAGAGTTTCAACCATTGAGTTGTTCATGTCACTTCGCCTCTGATTCTTGGCATGCATCTAAGGCTGCGAGAATAGCAGAAACAACTGGTAAAATATGGCACCTGGTAGCAGATGATTATTCCGGCCGCCAAGCCTGATAGCCGGGGTCGGCGCTTTTTGGCCGCGCGGCACCTACAATGCTTCCCGGCGGGCGATAGGCGCCAGCGGAGCCCGTCAGATTCGGCTGGTGCGGCAGTTGCCATTCATGGTCCGGAACATCGGAAGTCGAAGGAACCTTGTCGGTTCGGTGGTGCATCCAACCATGCCAGCCCGGCGGAATGCTTGAGGCCTCCGAATAGCCATTAAAGATCACCCAGCGGCGTTCCGGAATGGAATCCGGCATGGCGGACTTTGCACGGTAATAGCGGTTTCCAGCCTGGTCAGTTCCCACCTCTTCACCTTTGCGCCAAGTGAAGAACCGCGTTCCCAGGGTCTGGCCGGTCCACCAGGTAAAAAACTGTTTCAGAAAATGCATTGTAAGTCCTGTCCTGGGCATCAAAATTTGCCGGAATATGACCCACCAGAAGGCGTTCGTAAAGCAGACAAATCGCGCTCAAGGCAGCGTGACCAAAAGCACCTGCCCACCGCCTCCAGGGCGTTGTTCGGTTACCATCCTGGCGTTCAGCGGCAACATCATATCGCGCTCAAATTCCGCAACTTGCGTAGAATTTGCGGCAGTAATGGTGGGAACGACATAGGCGTGCAGGCTCTTGCGCAAGCTTTCCTGGGTCAAGCTGATGAGAAAGATCGGGGTTCTGGCATTTGCTGATTGAAGAGAGGCGTCGGTCTTGTAGGCGCGCAGGACGAGACGCCGGTTGGACTCACCATTCAGTGCAAGCGTCATGGTCAATTTCGCTTTGAGGCCGGCATGAAGTGCTGGGCGGGGTGCGACGCCACCAAGAACTGCATTTGGATCAAGGTAGGGAAGACTGTCGCGCCAAGTCCACTTTGGCGAATAGGTCCATTTGCGGCTTTCCAGTATGGCCTGCATGCGCTCAAGAGAACCGGCCCATTGCATGATAAATTGCTCTTCCGGTCTGCCCGCAAGGTCGATGCGGCGACCGGGCAATTGCAGCCACGCGGTGGTTTCCCATTCCATTGGCGTGATGGAATAGGATTGTTCCGGGGCGGCGTAAGATATTTCCGCCTTATCAAAGTTGTTTGAAATATTTATTGCACCAGCGGCCACGAAGGCAATGAAGGTTGCGCCAAGCAAGCCCAATGGCATGATGCGCCGCGGCGGGATAGCTTCAATTGTCACGCCGAAGGCTGCCACCATGACAGCCCCGAACATCACCCCGCCCAACACATCGGACAGCCAATGAACCCCGAGATAGACTCGCGAGTAAGCAATTGTAATAACAATCAACCCGCAAATGGCATAGACCAACGACCTGCTCCAGCGGTTCATGGCGTGGCTGGCAAGAACCGCCAGAATACCAAAGGTAATGGCGGCCATCGTTGCGTGGCCCGACGGAAAGCTGAAAACTTCGGCGCCCGTATAAGCGTCGAGTGGTCTTGCCCGTTGGATTCCATACTTTAAAAGGACCGCGAACAGCTTTCCGAAAAGAAATATCGTGGTCGAAGCAATAGCCGCCCGCCAGGCTTTGCGCCACACGAGCCAACCCACAATGGTGGCCATCATGGCAGTAAGCACAAAGCCATCACCCAGCATGGTGATTGGGATCATCAACTCATCGGCGGGCGCATTTCGAATTTCCCGCATCAAGTTGTAAATAGAGGCGTCAGCATTTGGAATTGCATCGCGCGCCACCAGCCCACTGATTAAAACGATTAAGGCAATGAGCCCCAGTATCAGCACGGCGATGAAAAACACGATCAGAAGCGAGCGGGGATTTTCCGGTGAAACGGCACGCCCGAAGCGGTGCATGGAACGGCTGTTTCTGGCCTTGGCCCATTCCGAAATTCGCCCCAGGATATGATCGAGGTAGGGTGATACTCCCGCTGCAAAGAGCCTGATAATCCATCCAGCAACAGCAAGGATGACCAGCAACTCGAGCAGCACAATGACCAAGCGGCCACTGAGTTCCCCAGCCAGCGCCAGCCCCTGACCGATCAATACGCCCGGTATCACGTGGGCAGCTGTCCAAACGATCGCAGATGAAATATTGACAGTGGCGAAATAGAATTGACTCATGCCCAGCATGCCAACGATGCCGGGCACAACAGCCTTCACGCCCGGAACAAAGCGGCCCAGCGCAATGCTCTTTCCGCCATGATTTCTGACAAACTCTTCGCCGCGCGCCACCAATTGCGGAAAGCGGTCGAGGGGCCATAGATTTTTCAATCGATCGCCAAAAAACCGGCCAGCCCAATATGAAATCTGATCGCCGGCAACGGCTCCGAACGTTATTGCTGCGAAAATTGGCCAAAAGGCAAGGTGCCCCGACCCTACCAGAATACCGGCGCCCACCAACACGGCGGTCGAGGGAACGAACAATCCGATAATGAGCAGCGCTTCACCAAAAGCGATAAGGAATACGACAATGATGGCCCAACTTGGATTCTGGGCAAAATAGTCAAGATAAGGCTGGATATGGTCCATGTCGTAGGTTTGGGCTCGTCGTCGTCTTTTAATTGAAGGTCAAATGGGGGCAGGACATGGCCTGTGTCTAGAACTATTTGATTACAACAAATTAAATCACAAGAATCTGTGGGAAAGCCCCAAAGATATAAACAAAATCAGATGATATTTATTCTGATTTTCCCCTAACATGCCCGGTGATGAAAGAATTAGAGGCGAATAAGGCCCTGCCACCCCCTGCGATGGTTGGGCTCTGGCTGGGCTATGGCGCGCTGTGCATTGGCATGTTCATGGCCATCCTTGATATTCAGGTGGTGGTTACGTCGCTGTCGGTGATTGAGGACGCACTCAGAATTGGCGCGGACCGCATGAGTTGGGTGCAAACCACCTATCTCATTGCCGAAATTATTTCTATCCCCTTGACCGGATTGCTCATTCGCATCTTTACCATTCGCTGGCTCTTTGCGGGTGCCATTCTCACTTTTACACTTGCCTCCATCGGCTGCGCGATCAGTTATGACTTTATCTCGCTCATCCTGTTTCGAATCTTGCAGGGCTTTGCCGGTGGCGTTCTGATTCCTCTGGTTTTTGCCGCCATCTTCCTGTTGTTTGGAAAGGGACTGAAGCAAACCATCGCGACAACGATGGGCGGATTGCTTGCCGTGCTTGCCCCAACACTCGGACCGCTCGTTGGCGGCTGGATCACCGAAAACTACACATGGCACTGGTTGTTCCTGATCAATGTGGGGCCAGGAGTCGTGACACTGGTGATCGGCATTCTCTGCCTTCCGCAGAATCAGACCCGCTTGTCGTTGTTCAAAACGCTGGACTGGATTTCTCTTGTCTACGTGGCCATCGGCCTTGCGGCACTTCTGATTGGCCTGAAAGAAGCGCCTGACAACGGCTGGCTAGCACCACAAGTGCTCATTTACTTTGTCATCTTTGTTTTTTGCGCTTTTATTGCCGTCAGGCGGCCGCGGTCGGCGATTTCCTTCAAACTGCTCCGCGACCGCAACCTTGCCTACGGCTGCATCCTGAGCTTCATCCTGGGTGTTGGCCTGTTTGGCTCGGTTTACCTGTTGCCGCTCTTCCTTGCCTTTGTGCGCGGCATGGGTCCGCTTGATATCGGGCTTGTCATTCTTGTCACAGGCATTGCACAGCTCATAACCGCTCCGCTTGTCGTGCAAATTGATCGCTACATCGATGCACGTTTGCTTTCAGCTGTCGGATTCTTTGCCTTTGCGATAGGACTTCTGATGAGCGGTTTTCAAACAATCAACACGGGTTATGACGAAATGTTCTGGCCGCAGGTCGTGCGCGGCGCCTTTGTAGCACTTTGCATTCTTCCTCCTATCCGCTTTGCCCTTGGCTTTATCCCACGGGAACATATTGCCGACGCCAGCGGCTTGTTCAATCTGTCGCGCAATCTTGGCGGGGCCATTGGTATTGCACTTGTCGATACAGTCGTGTTCTCGCGCAGTCCTGAGCATGCCGACCGGATTACGGACCTCCTTAAATTGGACCCTGCCAAGGCAGCAGTGGTTCTGGGCCTTACGACCGATGAGTTGCCGGACCCGCAGGATCCTACGGGACTTCTCGGCATCATGGACATCATCGAGCAGGCCAGCCTCACCCTTGCCATCAACGAGGCGTGGATCGTCATGAGTGCGATAACGGCAGTCGCCCTGGTCGTCCTGCTGGTCATGGGGCCGATTCGAGTCCCCAATTTGCAGGTCACCGCCGAAGCCCGCCCATAAAAATAAATTGATCGAAATATGGTTAACGGCCAGGAGGTTCGGAACTGCGCCAGTTTTCCACAAGGGGCCGGACAAATAAACCAAGTAGCACTTGAGCTTGCCCCCAGAATCGGATGATCATCCGGTTATCCACAGGGCGGACGAAGCTGTGGACACAACATATAGCGGTAATGTTTTGTTAACACACTAGCTATTGACGACGGGTAAGCTGTGTAATAATTTAACGATCAAGGCCGTGGGGACGGGGATGCGAAGTTTCTTTCAAATCTCCCAAGAGTAAAAAAACCAAAATTAGAGGATAACAATCTGAGGAATTTCGGTTTCTCAGGCAGGGTTTGTGACGTCAAACACGGGTGAATTAGGCTCCGTGAGCGCATTGTTGTGTGCTCTCGGCAACGAAACGAAAAAACACAAGAGGGACAGCAATGCACGTCGCGCGCAAATACACGAAATCCGGCCAGGACGCCTACGCAGAGATTGAATTCCGCCGGGCCACCAGCGAAATCAAGAATCCTGACGGGTCGATTGTTTTCCGTTTGGAAAACATCGAAGTCCCAGCGTCATGGAGCCAGGTGGCCGCCGATATTCTGGCGCAGAAGTATTTTCGTAAGGCTGGCGTTCCGGCCCGCTTGAAGCGTGTTGAGGAGACCAGCATTCCCTCTTGGCTGTGGCGTTCGGTGGCCGATGAAGCAGCGCTGGAAAGCCTGCCAGAGAAGCAGCGCATTATTGGCGAGATGAGTTCGAAGCAGGTGTTCAACCGCCTAGCCGGCACCTGGACCTATTGGGGCTGGAAGGGCGGCTATTTCAACGGTGAAGAA
>JAHFPK010000281.1 GCA_023266715.1 Hyphomicrobiales bacterium
ATAAAGCAATCATCCCCGGTGACCTTATCGCACTCAATAAATTCAGGCGTTTCCTGGATAAGCCGCTCAACGATATGCAACATGCCGGGCAGCGGCCTGACCCGCACAATGGCTTGCAGGCTGTAGCCCAAAGCTTCCGGATCAACATCAACGGTGAAAGACCGGATAACCCCTTTCTCCTCCAGCCGTCGGACACGGTCAGCAACACTTGGCGAAGATAGATCAGTCGCCTTGCCCAATTCCTTGAGCGATGCGCGGGAGTTCAAAACGAGAAGATCAATAATCCGGTGGTCCAATTTATCCATCTTAGCCTCAAACACAATACCACCTTACTTAATGAGGGGAACAACTAAGTATACCTGATTATTTCCATATCAGCAACGGAAATCCCTGACTAACTTGTTCACCATGAACAATGACCTCAAACACGGAACAACACAAATGAGCGCCGCCATGCTCATCTCCGGAACAATTGGCTGGTTTGTCGTGATGTCAGGACAACCTGTTTTTAATGTTGTGTTCTGGCGTTGCTTGTTTGCCGTTTTTGCCCTGCTGGTGGTTTGCGGACTGCTCGGCCTGTTGAAACCCATCACATGGAAAGTTCTCGGCTTGGCAGTGCTTGGCGGCGTGGCAATTGTCTTGAATTGGGTGTGCCTCTTTGCGGCCTATGCCGACACATCCATTTCGCTGGCGACAATCATTTACAACACGCAGCCCTTCATGCTGCTGGTATTGGGAGGCCTGTTTCTGGGCGAACGGATTACCTCCACAAAGCTCGGCTGGCTTGCCATTTCATTCACCGGCATGCTTTTCATCGTTCTCGCACCCAGCGAACAATCAGCCTCGACGAATTTTCTCCTCGGCGTTGGCCTTTCCCTGACAGCAGCCTTTCTCTATGCCATTGCATCTCTGGTTACCAAACGGCTCAAAGGCACCCCGCCCCATCTGATTGCCCTGATACAAGTGGCCACTGGCATGGTCATGCTGGCCCCACTAACCGATTTTTCAACTCTTCCCGGATCAGGCAGCCAATGGCTGAGCCTTGTGACAATCGGCATTGTACACACCGGGCTGATGTATTACCTGCTTTATGGTGCCATACAAAAATTGCCGACACATATTATTGGCACGCTCTCCTTTATCTATCCTGCAGTAGCCGTGCTCGTGGACATGGCAGCCTTTGGCCATGTGCTGCGCCCTGTCCAATTCTTAGGAGGTGTCTTGATCCTTCTTGCTGCCGCCGCCTCCACGCTTGGCTGGTCCATCTCCAGACCAAACCGCGCCACAGAAACAGGTTGACGGAACAGGCCACTAACTGGCACATAGATGGTGCTCGGTGCTCAGAAACCATGAGGTCGAAGAGCCTAACAGGGAACACGGTGCGGACGACCCAAAAGGGGCCAAAACCGTGACTGCCCCCGCAACTGTTAGCGGCGAGGTTTTATGCGAACAATGCCACTGGGAAACCGGGAAGGCGCACATAAAACCAGCGACCCGCGAAGTCAGGAGACCTGCCGCGCGAAGAGCCGGGGTGAAAGCCCCATACGATAACGGTCGCACGGAGGGTGTCCATGACCACAGTTAAAACTTCTACCGTTTCTCTTGGCGTTTCGCAGCGCGTTGCCGCAGGTGCCGTATCTTTGATAGTTGGTGCATTTCTGGTCTTCACCGTGGGGCTTTCGCCCATGAGCGTTGCCCATAACGCCGCCCACGATACGCGCCACGCCATTGGCTTTCCCTGCCACTAGATAAGGGGACTTCATCATGATTGGACGGATTGTGCTCGCGGCACTTATCGCGGGAATGGCGGCTGGCATTTTAATGGGCGGCATTCAGCATGTGCGGATTACCCCCCTAATTCTGGAAGCGGAAGTGTTCGAAAAAGCAGCCGAGGCGGCAGAAGCTGCTGCCCCTGCAGAACAGACGCCTGATGAAACAGCCGCTGCGGCCACGACCCATGAGCATGAGGCCGGTGAATGGGAACCAACGGACGGCTTGCAGCGCACACTTTTGACAACCCTCGCATCGGTGATAGCCGGAGCAGGGTTTGCGGGTGTTCTGGCAGGCATCTCGCTTCTCACCGGCATTGCCATTACACCGCGCAACGGTTTGATCTGGGGTCTGTGCGGGTTCCTTGCCGTGACCGTGGCCCCTGGTGCAGGCCTCTCGCCTGAACTTCCTGGCATGCCTGCGGGTGATCTCTTCATGCGTCAAATCTGGTGGGTGGGAACCATTGCCGCAACAGGTGCTGGCCTTTACCTCATTGCAGTTCGACGCGAATTTATTTGGATAGCAGCAGCCGTCGCGTTGATCGCCCTGCCCCATTTGATCGGTGCACCGCAACCCCTCACTCACGAAACAACGGTTCCAGCCGGACTTGCAGCGGCTTTTGTTTCAAACACCGTCGCGGCGGCAGCGGTATTTTGGAGCCTCATCGGTGTGTTCCTGGGGCTGGCACTGAACCGCTTCGCCAAAGAGATTTACGCCACATGAGTCTCGCAAAAATTCCAACAACAATCATTACCGGCTTCCTCGGAGCCGGTAAGACCACCCTCATCCGCCATATGCTGGAAAACGCCAATGGCCGCAGAATCGCCCTTATCATCAACGAGTTTGGTGATGTGGGTGTCGATGGCGAAGTGCTGAAAGGTTGCGGCGATGCTCTGTGCAAAGAGGAAGATGTCATCGAACTTGCCAATGGCTGCATCTGCTGCACCGTGGCCGATGATTTCGTGCCGACCATGAGGAAACTGCTGGACCGTACTAAACCTATCGATCATATCGTGATCGAAACATCGGGCCTCGCCCTGCCCCAGCCACTGGTTCGCGCCTTTAACTGGCCGGAGATTGCCGCCCGCGTCACCGTTGATGGTGTGGTGGCGGTCGTTGATGCCAAGGCGATTGCCGACGACCGCTATGCCGATGATGAGGCCACCATTCAGGCTATGCGCCAGGCTGATCCCAAGCTGGAACATGAAAACCCCATCGAGGAACTATTTGAAGATCAGCTCAATTGCGCCGATATGGTGATCCTCAACAAGATAGACCTGCTCGACAACGAGGAAACCCTGGACGTGACCGCCGACATCGAAGGGCAAATCCGCAAGGGCACCCGCATCCTATTGAGCGAATATGGCAAGCTCGATATCTGCGCCGTGCTCGGCCTCGGCTCCGCCGCCGAAGAAGACGTGGGCAATAGGCCATCGCACCACGAAATGGAAGGCGAAGAGCAGCATGACCATGATGACTTCATCAGCTTCACGGTGGCACTTCCCGATGTGAAGGACCGTGAGACCTTGCTGAAGCGCATCACCAATGTGATCGCCGACAGTACCATTTTGCGACTCAAGGGTTTTGCAAACATAATAGGGTCGTCATCACGTTTGCTTATTCAGGCTGTAGGACCGCGCATGAACAGCTACTTTGACCGGCCGTGGAAAAATGGTGAGGACCGCGTCACCAGATTGGTGGTGATCGGCGTAAAGGGCATGGACCAGCAGGCAATTACTGCGGCCCTGCAGGGCTGATGCATCTTCTGGCCACGACAAGTGGCGTGATTGACGGGGCGGCCGAAGCCGTCGACCTCAAGCAGTCACCCGCCGATATCGTGGTCCTCAGCGCTGCCGACAGCGAGATCGCCACACTGGCGCGGGCTTATGACACCGGCAGTTTTCCCACGTTGCGGCTAGCCAATTTCCTGCACCTGCAGCACAATCTTTCAGTCGATCTCTACCTCGAAAAAACTGCGAGCCTGGCGCGGCTTATTGTGCTGCGGCTGTTGGGGGGCGCCAGCTACTGGCCCTACGGCCTCGACCAAATCGAGGCGCTGGCCAAGGACAACGACATCAGGCTTGTCGTTCTGCCCGGCGATTCCCAGCCCGACCATGAACTGACGTCACGCTCAAATCTGCCGATGCAGGATTGCGAGCGCCTGCGCCAATACCTGGTGGCGGGCGGTCAGCCCAACGCTGCAAAATTCTTGGACTATTGCAAGCATCTGCTTGAAGCGAGTGAAATTCCAATCCCCGCCGAAGCGCTGCCACCCGCCGGAATCTATCGCAGCACAACT
>JAHFPK010000282.1 GCA_023266715.1 Hyphomicrobiales bacterium
TTGTTGTTCCAGCAAATATAGAACGAGCCAGGCGCCCGCATCTCCGCACCGGTGACCTGCACAAGTTTGCGCCGGTCCAGCAACGGCTTTATGAGATTGCGCCAACCCAGAACCAGCCCCTGGCCATCCTGGGCTGCCTGCAACGCGATGACGTAGCTGTTGAAACGCCGCACGCTGAGCCGTTTGTGCGGAGCCTCGTTCACGCGCAGGAAATCAGGCCACGTCGTCCAGGTCCAATCCGTGCCTTCAACCGAGAGCAACGGGTGGGCGGAGAGATCGCGCGGAGATTTGATCTTGAGCTGGCTGGCATAGCTGGGGCTTGCTGCCGCAATGATCGTGTCGTCGAAAAGCTTCTGTGCACTCTCGTTGGGCCAAACCCCGTTGCCATAACGCACGCGCAGATCCACATCGGCGCGAAACAGGTCCTGGGCCCGGTCAGAGATCATGTGATCGATGATGATATCCTGGTGGGCATTCCAGAAATCGCCCAGTCGCGGCATGAGCCAATGCTGGGCAAAGGCATTTGTGGTGCCTATGGAAACGATCCGCACCTTGCCGGTCCGCCGGATTTCCTGGAGATTGAGGGCAAGGCGTTCGAAAGTCTCTTTCAGGCTGTGATACAGGGCCTCTCCTTCGAGGGTAAGCTGCAATGCCCGGTGCAATCGAATGAACAGGGCGCAGCCAAGGTCCTCTTCGAGTGCCTTCACCTGCTTTGAAACCGCTCCAGCTGTCACATTGAGTTCGGCAGAGGCGCGCGTGAGGCTCAAATGCCTGGCGGCTGCCTCAAAAGCCGCAAGCGCATTGAGTGAAGGAAGTCCATAATAGCGGCGCACCATAATGGGATCACAAAAGCACAGGTGCTACGATTGAGTAAAGCTCACGCCACAAAGTAGTGATTGGGAGGTGGTTTTTGTGCGCTGCAACCTTTGTCTTACAACTTAGGTTGACCTTATCCATGCCCACCGCCACAATGCCGACTCAGGGGAAGGCTTGATGCGGAACGCCGCACCGGGGGGTGCAATGCTCAAGATATTCTAGGGAAACAATGTCGTCCGGGTCCCCTCGGACGTGCAGGGAGGGCCTTATGGCTGACAAACACCACCTAACCGAGGACGAAAAAGTCCTCCACGGCATGGGCTACGCCCAGGAACTTTCGCGCCGAATGGGCGCATTTCAGAACTTTGCGATTTCTTTCGCCATCATCTGCATCGTGGCGGGTGGCATCACCGCCTTCCCGGTAGCCTTGAGCGCTGGCGGCGGCATGTCGATCGGCATTATCTGGCCGCTCGGTTCGCTGTTCGCGCTGCTGGTGGCGGTCGCCATGGGCCAGGTTGCTTCGTCCTACCCGACGGCAGGTGGCATCTACCACTGGTCGTCGATCCTGGGTGGGCGTGGTTACGGCTGGGCGGCAGCATGGTTCAACCTGCTGGGTCTGATGTTCGTCGTTTCATCCGTGAACTTTGGTGTGTTCTTCCTGTTCCGGGATCTCTTCCTTGCCCAGGTCATCGGCATGGACGTGACCGCATGGGTTCCAACCGGCGAATTCTCGCAAGGCTGGTGGATCCAGACGATTGTCATTTCATTGGTCACAATTGCGCAGGCCTATATCAATCACTATCAACTGCGTCTGACCACCGTCCTCACCGACTGGAGCGGCTACCTCATCCTGGGCACTGCGGTCGTGTTGACGTTGTCAATGCTTGCCTTTGCACCGTCCCATGATTTCAGCCGCCTGTTCACTTTCACCAACTTCACCGGCCCTGCTGGTGGGGGCGTGTGGCCGGCGGCAACGGTCGGCATCTATATCTTCGGCATTGGGCTTCTTCACGCTGTTTACACGATCACCGGTTTCGATGCTTCGGCGCATACCTCTGAGGAAACCCGTGACGCCCAAAGGGAAGTGCCAAAAGGCATGATCCGCTCGGTCTTCTGGTCATTCGTGTTCGGCTATGTGATGGTATGTTCCTTCGTTCTGGCATTGCCTGATCAGAAGGATGCCGCCGGCGTGGTAACCATGGACGGTGTTACGGCAGGTGCGGCCCAGGGCTGGAATGCCTTTAACTGGCTCATTGCCCAGACGCCGATCCCCTATGCCCTGAAGAGCCTGATCATCATCGGCATCGTTGTATCGAACTTCCTTTGTGCGCTCGCCGGCCTCACCTCATGCTCGCGCATGATGTACGCCTTCGCCCGCGACAATGGCCTGCCGATGTCTGACATGCTTAAGAAGGTCGATCCGCACCTTCGCACCCCCGGTGCGGCGATTTGGGTCGGTGGCATCCTGTCGATCATTGCAACGCTCTACGGCGGCGCCTTCCTGGTTCTGTCGACGGGCTGTGCCGTGTTCCTCTATCTTTCCTATCTGTTGCCGGTTGCAGCCGCGTTGAAGGCAGAATCGGCCGGGAACTGGAAGAATAAGGGCCCGTTCAACCTCGGTGGCGCTTCTATGCTTGTCGCAGTGCTGGCCATCATCGGTTGCGCCATCCTAATCTTCGTCGGTGTCCAGCCGCCGCAGGAGAAGGTAGGGTACCTCATCGTCATGATGATTCTAGCCCTGGTCGCCTTCTGGCAGTCGATGGAAGGACGCATGCCGGTGGGTCTGCTGTTTGGCCTGCTCACGGCAGCTGTGGTCTACTACTTCTGGCATGTGGATGGCGAAAATTTCGGTCTCTACGCCGCAATTGCCGTCGCTATCATCATGGCAGTTCTGATCTTCGTGCTGAATGGCAAGCGTTTTGCTGGCCCGCCGATCGGCGACGAGATCAGGAAGCGCCAGGCCATTATTGCCGCGCAGGAAAAGGCACTTGCAGCAGCCGAATAACTGACACCAATAATTTAAGAGGGCGGCTCCGGGCCGCCCTTTTTCGTTTGTAATATGGAGTTGGCACGCAGACAAGATTCGGTGTGGCGATGATTGATGGCGGTAATGTGGGGCTTGCCCTGTTGCGCCGGTTTGCCATGGCCGGATTGAAGTGTATTTTGCTGGGGCGTGGCTGCGATATCCGGTCCGGGGCCCCCAAGGGCAACAGCGTGCTTCTACATAAAGACTTTGATGCACTCCAAAAGCCTTAACTGCGCTGCATGAAAGCGGCTACATGGAATATCTCAACATCCGCCAGAAGCTCAATCTTCCATTGGTCGAAAGCTCATCCGATTTCATGCCGATTGTCTGCAGCAGCCACCCACCTTCGACGAAGGTTGACGGCCCAGCCGGGCAGGCCCAAAATGGAGTTTGAGGGGAAATGAGTCCCGCAACAAAACACAGAATTGTGGAATGCTCGGCCCTTCCCCTAGGCCGGGCGGAGTGGGCGACCGCTCTTGGGAGATGGCCGTCCGAACAGGAGGGAACATGAGTCACGAAACAGGCGGCGTGAGCTACCAAAAGGTAGACTCCAAATACTTCGAAAATCGGCAACTCCGGCGGCACGCAGGCGTGTGGTCGCTGTGGGCGCTTGGCGTCGGCGCGGTTATCTCGGGAGAATTCTCCGGATGGAATCTCGGGCTTGCCACGGGCGGGTGGGGCGGACTGTTCGTTGCCACCATCCTGATCGCCATCATGTACTACGGCCTCGTCTTCTGCATTGCCGAGATGGCGCCGGCTCTGCCGCATACGGGCGGCGCATACTCATTCGCGCGCACCGCCATGGGGCCATGGGGCGGTTTCATTACCGGCCTGTGCGAGAACGTCGAATACGTGGTGACCCCAGCGGTGGTGATTTTCTTCACGGGTTCGTATCTCACCGGAATATTCGGTACTCCGGCGGGATTCCAGCCAGCCTGGTGGGTGATCGGATATGGCGTGTTCCTGGCGTTGAACATATTCGGCGTTGCGTTGTCGTTCCGCGTGACGCTGGTCGTGACCTTCCTGGCGCTGGCGGTTCTCGTGATCTTCTGGATTCTGGCGCTGCTGTCGCCGGACCTGAGTTTCACCAAATGGGCGTCAAACATCGGACCGGACGGCAGCGCGCTGCCCGATGGAGGAGGACCCTTCCTGCCCTTCGGCTGGGCCGGGGTGGGGGCTTCGCTGCCGTTCGCCGTGTGGTT
>JAHFPK010000035.1 GCA_023266715.1 Hyphomicrobiales bacterium
GCGATCAACCGGTTTCTCGAAGACCACAACACCAAATCAAAGCCCTTCATTTGGAAGGCCGATCCGGATAAAATCATCGCCTCCGTCAAACGAGGGCACCAAATGTTAGATTCTATCCACCAGCGGCAAACACCAGACACCGTGCGATCTAGGGCTCTGCAAGCACCAGCCGGATGGCAAAAACCGCCGCAAAAGCGTGGACGCAGGCTTCGCGTCATCCGCCGGACGACACGACCGGCATTCTTGCGAGAGCTTGCGTCCACGCAACCCTTCGCTTCTTTCTACCCTCCGGAAACGGCATAACCGTTTTCACCCCGGGCGAAGCCGTGGGCGAAGCTTTGCCCAACGCTCATTGAAAAGTGAATCTGAATTTCCCGCCCCCAGAAAGGGGGAGGTCGGCACGGGCCATGCGCCGGGTGGGGGTTGATCGCTCTGGCCCAAATCACCTTGATAACGCAACACATGGTGTCGACGAAGTGATCCCCACCTTGATCCTCCCCTTTCCAAGGAGAGGAAATGAAGGGAGAGGTATCCCTCACATCCCCTTGACGATCTGCTCCGTCATTTTCTTGGCATCACCGAACAGCATCATCGTGTTGTCACGCCAGAACAGGGGGTTGTCCACGCCGGCATAGCCTGACGCCATGCCGCGCTTGATGAACATCACGGTGTTGGCCTTCCACACTTCGAGGACCGGCATGCCATAGATCGGCGATTTCGGATCATCCTTGGCGGAAGGATTGGTCACGTCATTGGCCCCAATCACGAAAGCTACGTCGGTTTGGGCGAATTCCGAGTTGATGTCATCGAGTTCAAACACTTCATCGTAAGGCACATTCGCTTCCGCCAGCAGCACATTCATGTGGCCGGGCATGCGGCCTGCAACGGGATGAATGGCATATTTCACGGTCACGCCCGCCTTCTTCAAATCATCCGCCATTTCACGCAAGGCGTGCTGAGCCTGGGCCACCGCCATACCATAACCCGGCACAATGATCACTGAGCCGGCATTCTTGAGAATGAAGGCTGCATCATCGGCGGAGCCCTGCTTCACCGGACGCGTTTCCTTAGCTCCCGCCGCAGCGCCCGATGTTTCGCCCCCAAAACCGCCAAGAATGACAGAGATGAAAGAACGGTTCATGCCTTTGCACATGATGTAGGAAAGAATGGCACCGGAGGAGCCCACCAGCGCACCGGTGATAATCAAAGCTGTGTTGGCCAGCGTGAAGCCGATGCCCGCAGCCGCCCAGCCCGAATAGGAATTGAGCATCGAGATCACCACCGGCATGTCGGCACCACCGATCGGGATGATCAGCAGGAAGCCCAACGCAAGACTGATGGCAACAATCAGCCAGAAATCTAGGGGGCTTTGCGTGGCAAAGAATCCAAAAGTGAAGAACAGCAAGGCAAGGCCAAGGGCAATGTTGATGTAATGCCGGAACGGCAGCATGATGGGAGCTCCGCTCATGCGGCCATCAAGTTTCAAAAATGCAATGATGGAGCCCGTGAATGTGACCGCGCCAATGGCCGCACCTAGGGCCATTTCAATCCGGCTCTGCCCATGGATTTCGCCGCCGCTCGCAATGCCAAAGGCATCGGGCGCTTTGAAAGCCGCCGCCGCCACAAAAACCGCAGCCAGTCCCACGAGCGAGTGGAAGGCCGCGACAAGCTGCGGCATCGCTGTCATCGCAATGCGCCGTGCCGTGAACGCACCAATGCTGCCACCAATGGCAATGCCACCAATGATCAACCCCCACACCAGCGGATTAGTAGGCGCTGCGATGGCCAAGGTGGTGAGAATGGCAATGGCCATGCCCGCCATGCCATAGGTATTGCCGGCCCGCGAAGATTCAGGGCTGGATAACCCGCGAAGCGCCATGATGAACATGGCGCCGGCCACGAGATAGAGAAGGGCGGCGAAACTGGCTGACATCTATTTGCCCTTCTTCTTGTACATGGCCAGCATGCGGCTGGTGACGAGGAAGCCACCGAAAATATTCACGCTCGCCAGGATGAGCGCCAGAAAGCCAAAGACCATGGCGATGATGGAACCCGAGGCGATGGCCCCTGCCCCAACGGCCAGCAATGCGCCAACAACGATGACAGAGGAGATCGCGTTCGTCACCGACATCAGCGGCGTATGCAGCGCGGGCGTCACATTCCACACGACATAATAACCAACGAAAACTGCGAGAACAAATATTCCAAGCAGAGAAACGAAGGGATCAACGGTTTGGGCAATCTGTTCCATGGATTCAAGCCTTGTACATCGGGTGAACGAGCACGCCATCGCGGGCAATGAGCGTGCCCTTGATGATTTCATCTTCATAATCAATCTTGAGGCTGCCATCGGGCTGGATCATCAGGTCCAAAAAGTTGGCCAGGTTCTTGGCAAACAACGGCGAGGCATTGCCCGCAAGCTTGCCCGCCAGATTCACCGTCCCGATAATTGAAACACCCTTGTGTTCAACGATCTGATCGGGCTTCGATAATGGACAATTGCCGCCACGCTCAACCGCGAGATCAACAATCACCGAACCGGATTTCATGCTCTCAACCATGTCCTTGGTAACCAGCACCGGCGCGGGTCTTCCCGGAATAAGCGCCGTGGTAATCACAATATCCTGGCCCTTGATATGTTCAGCGACGAGAGCTGCTTGTTTCGCTTTGTCCTCAGCAGACAATTCCTTGGCGTAACCGCCTGCCGTTGCCGCATCGGCCACATCGGCAAAAACAAATTTGGCGCCCAGACTCTTCACCTGTTCTTCAGTGGCTTTGCGAACATCTGTCGCTGAAACAATGGCCCCCAGGCGCCGCGCCGTGGCAATCGCCTGCAACCCCGCAACGCCCACACCCATGATGAATACTTTTGCAGGAGGAACCGTGCCCGCCGCCGTCATCATCATCGGAAAAGCCCGGCCGAATTGGGCCGCTGCATCGATCACAGCCTTGTAGCCTGCGAGATTGGACTGGGAAGACAGGATATCCATGGATTGGGCGCGGGAAATGCGCGGCATCAATTCCATGGCAAAAAAAGACTGGCCCGATTTGGCAAGAGTCTCAAGACCCTTGCGCTCGCCATAAGGATCAAGCCCAGCAGCCACAACCGCACCCTTTTTCAGATTTTTGAGAGTGGCATCGGAAGGTCGGCGCACCGCCAAAACCACATCGGCGTCCTTGAGGCCCGCATCAGATTTTATGATACTGGCACCGGCGCTTGCAAAAGCATCGTCGGAAATATGTGCTCCATCGCCAGCACCCGACTGCACGGCAACGGCAAGCCCCTTTTTCACGTACGCCTTGACCGTATCCGGACTCGCCGAAACGCGGCGCTCTCCGGGACTCGTTTCAGAAAGAACCGCAATTTTCATCTATCTGCCTGTTATGAAACGCTTATGGCGCTGATCAGCCCAAACAACACCAGTACTCCCAGCGAGCGGAACCACCTATCACCCGCGCGCACGTCAATCACCACCGTCACAATCCCCAGGATCAGTCCGGCAAAACCGGTAAAAACATTGAACTTGTGGGCAAAACGGAAGTCCACCAAGGCCACCAGCACAAATCCGCAGATCAGGGAAAGCGCGATCGAACCCTTAATGAAAGCACTATAGGTGCTGCGATGGGCTTCCATATCCTGTGTATGATTGCCGGAAGAATGATCAGCCATTTTTGAAGTCCCCTCGAACATCATTGAATCTCTGGATGATGTGTAGCTAAGCCCGCAACGCCCCGCAAGCATCTCACATCAGCGCGGCGATGAGTCACGCAACATGGGCAAATTGTAATTTGCAATCCGCAATGCTGCAACGCAACATTATACTAATAGCCTATAAACAAAGCGAAATTTCCTGAAATGAATCTGGAAAACGAAAAGCGAATTTTGGTCTTGCAAGGTGGTGGCGCCCTTGGTGCCTATCAGGCAGGTGCCTATGAGGGACTGGCTGCTGCGGGCCAGGAGCCGGATTGGGTAGCCGGCATTTCAATTGGTGCCGTCAACGCGGCGCTGATTGCCGGAAACAAACCTGAAAACCGCGTGAAGCGGCTTCGCAGTTTCTGGGAAAAAGTTTCATCCGGCTTGCAAGGTTCATCCTTCCTGCCGGGAAACCACGGACGCACACTCTTTCACGAAACGAGCAGCTGGCTTACAACCCTCTTCGGCATACCGGGCTTTTTTACCCCGCGCTTTCCGCCGCCGATTTTCGCCATGTCGGCAACCGCAGCCGCCTTGAGTTATTATGACACGGCCCCGTTGCGCGCGACTCTGACGGAATTGATAGATTTTGACCTGCTTAACCATGACGGCATGCGCGTCAGTGTCGGAGCCGTCAACGTCGAGTCCGGAAACTTCCGGTATTTTGATACGCTCAAGGACAAGCTCAATCCCGACCATATCATGGCAAGCGGCGCACTGCCCCCTGGCTTTCCGCCTGTTGTCATCGATGGCCAGTCCTATTGGGATGGCGGCCTCGTTTCCAACACGCCGCTGCAATATGTCATCGACGAAGCTCAACACGAGAGGAACCTATGCATCTTTCAGGTTGACCTGTTTCCTGCCCGTGGCGCTGTTCCAAAAACAATTCTCGAGGCTGCCGAACGCGAAAAGGAAATCCGCTATTCCAGCCGCACAAGATTTAACACCACCACCGCGCGGAATTTCCAGCGGCTCAGCAAAGCGGCCCGGCGCCTCGTTACAAAACTGCCTGAATCATTGCGTGATGACCCCGACGCCAGAATTTTGCTGGAAAACAGTTGCGATGCAGCCGTTACGGTGATGCACTTGATCAACCGCCCGACGGAATATGACTCACAATCCAAAGATTATGAATTCTCGCGGCTGAGCGTTGAGGAACATTGGGACGCCGGCCGCAAGGACGTTGAAGATTCACTTGCCCACCCCGACTGGCGCAATCGCAAAAGACCGCACGACGGCATGACAACCTTCGATCTGACCAGGAAATAAGGAGCACTGATTGTGAAACTTGCAAACAAAATTGCCCTCGTGACCGGCGCTGCCAGCGGCATTGGCAAAGCCATTGCCGAACGTTTTGTGATTGAAGGTGCCAATGTCGCTATTGCCGATCTCAATGTGGATGCAGCCAAAGCAGCGGCGTTGGAACTGAACACCAGAGGCCCGGGAAAGGCTATGGGCGTGGCAATGGATGTCACCAATGAAGCCGCCGTCAATGCAGGCGTTGCGGCCGTCGTTGCCGCCTGGGGCGGGGTTGATATCCTGGTCTCAAATGCCGGTATCCAGATTGTCCACAAGCTCGAAGACTATCCGTTTGAGGATTGGAAAAAAATGCTCGCAATCCACCTCGATGGCGCGTTTCTCACCTCCAAGGTCTGTTTGCCCCACATGTACGCCAAGGGCTCAGGTTCAATCATCTTCATGGGATCGGTGCATTCCAAGGAAGCATCGCCCTTGAAATCAGCTTACGTCACCGCAAAGCACGGACTCATCGGCCTTTCCAGGGTGATTGCGAAGGAAGGTGCTGAGCATGGTGTCCGTTCCAACGTCATCTGCCCCGGTTTTGTAAAAACTCCCCTGGTTGAAAAGCAAATTCCGGAACAGGCAAAAGCTCTCGGCATCTCGGAAGACGAAGTGGTGAAAAAGATCATGCTGGGCGGCACCGTTGATCACGAATTCACGACCATCGAAGATGTGGCTGAAATCGCCTACCTGTTTGCCGCTTTCCCCACCAATGCGCTGACTGGCCAATCCCTTGTTGTGAGCCACGGCTGGTTCATGGAGTGAAATAGAGGTTCACTCTCCTTCCATCGTCTCCAGCTCATCAATCATGCCGGAAATCACCGACAGGCCTTTCTGCCAGAAACTGGAATCGGTCGCATCAAGGCCGAAGGGTTTCAACAATTCGGAGTGGTGCTTGCTGCCACCTGCTTTCAGCATGGTAAAATACTTCTCCTGGAAACCGCCCGCGCTTTCCTGGTAGCGCGCATAAAGCGAGTTGACCAGGCAATCACCAAAGGCATAGGCATAGACGTAGAAGGGCGAATGAATGAAATGCGGGATGTAGGTCCAGAAGGTTTCATATCCCGGCCCCACTTCAATTGAATCGCCCAGGCTTTCCGCCTGAATCGCAAGCCAGATAGCGTTTATTCTATCGGGAGTTAACTCGCCCTCTTTACGTGCCGTGTGAACTTTGCGCTCAAATGTGTAGAATGCAATTTGGCGCACCACCGTATTGATCATGTCTTCGACTTTCGAAGCCAAAAGAATCTTGCGCTTCTTCTTATCCGTGGTTTGGCGCAGCAGTGCCTGGAAGGTGAGCATTTCGCCAAACACGCTGGCTGTTTCAGCGAGCGTCAAAGGCGTTGACGCCATCAGCGCGCCTTGCTTTGCAGCCAGCACCTGATGCACACCGTGCCCCAACTCGTGAGCCAAGGTCATCACATCGCGCGTCTTGCCCAAGTAATTCAGCAACACGTAAGGGTGAGCCGAGGGAACCGTGGGATGGGCAAAGGCGCCCGGCGCCTTCCCTGGCCGGACCGGAGCATCGATCCATTTCTTGTCAAAGAAGGTCTTGGCGATGGCTGCCATCTCAAGTGAAAATTCACCATAAGCCGAAAGCACCATCTTCTCCGCCTCTGCCCAAGGCACTTCGCGCGTATCTTCGGCGGGAAGTGGCGCATTGCGGTCCCAATGCATGAGCTTCTCCTTGCCCAGCCACTTCGCTTTCATCTTGTAATAGCGATGCGACAGCTTGGGATACGCCGCGCGGACTGCTGCCACGAGCGCATCAACGACTTCAGGCTCGACCCGGTTTGAAAGATGGCGCGCCGCCGCAATATCCTTGAAACCCCTCCAGCGGTCAGAAATATCCTTGTCCTTCGCCAGGGTGTTGGTGATCAATGTAAAGAGCCGCAGGTTTTCCTTGAAGGTTTTGGCCATGGCATCAGCACCCGCCTTGCGCTTGGCTTCATCCGGACTTTGCAAAAGATTAAGCGTAGGCTCAATGGCAAGCAATTCATTCCCGATCTCAAAGCGCAGATCCGCCATGGTTTCATCAAACAGGCGGTTGAACGCGCCAAAGCCTGTCTGAGATTTTTCGAGGAACAGTTCCTCCAGCTTGTCTTCAAGCTGATAGGGTTTCTCTTTCCGCAAGTTTTCAATCCACGGACGATAGTAGTTGAGCGCCGGAACCTGCATGGCCTTTTCAAGGGCCGCATCGTTAATGCGATTTAGCTCAAGTTCAAAAAACAGAAGCTGGGTTGAAATATCAGTGAGCTTGGCGTTCACGTCACCATAGAACTTGCCCCGCGCCGCATCCGTCGTATCCCCCACATAATAAAGCTGGGCATAGGACCCCACGCGGCCCAGCAGATCGGAAATGGCCTCGTAAGCCTTGACCGCGTCGGCCAGTTCCGCACCCGAAAGCCCTGCCAGTTTCCCCTTGTATTTTTCCGCAAATATTTTGGTTTCCGCTTCACCCTTTTGCAGATCCGCTTTGAAGGCCGCCGTATCAGGCGCAGCATAGAGGTCAGCCAAGTTCCATTCAGGCAAATTTCCAAGAGCAGCTGAAGCAGGCATGTCAATTCCTTGTTAATGATTCAAAGCCCATATGGCCCAAGTTCACAATTTCGGCAACAGGCTGAATTTGTCCCCAAATAATCTATCTCATTAACAGGGCCTTTACCCTTCACTGCGAAAGTGAGGAGAACAGGGGAAAGCAAAGCAAACAAGGACAGGGGAACTTTTGTTGCTGGCCGCGCCTGAAACTGGCCCTAAGAAGATGAGTTGATTAAACAGCATGGCTTCACGCATTCTGATTGTCGAAGACGACCCAGCCCAACGCCGTATTCTGGAAGAACTGGTCAAGCGCTTTGGCTTTGAGTCGAGCGCCGCAGATGGCGGCATCAAGGGATTGGAAGCCTTGAACGGCCTCCAGGGTGGCAATATCGAACTGGTCATCCTTGACCTCATGATGCCGGGCATGGATGGTTTGGAATTTATTGAAAAAATGCAGGGCATTCGCGGCGATCTTCCCGTCATCGTGCAAACCGCCCAAGGCTCCATCGAAACCGTGATCAAGGCCATGCGCGCCGGTGCCGATGATTTTGTGGTGAAACCGGTTTCCCCCGAACGCCTAAAAATCTCAATTCAGAATTTGCTGAAAGTCAATGCCCTGACCGAAGAGGTGAAGCGCCTTAACAAGAAAGTGGGCGGCGCCCTCAGTTTCAATGACCTCATTGCCTCATCGCCCGCCATGGCCAATGTCTTGCGCCTCGGCCGCCGTGGCGCCCAGTCAAATATCCCCATCCTGATTGAAGGTGAATCAGGTGTCGGCAAGGAAATGATTGCGCGCGCCATCCAGGGCGAAAGCGAGCGCGCTGGCCGGCCGTTTGTGGCGGTAAACTGTGGTGCGATTCCTGAGAACCTGGTGGAATCCATTCTCTTTGGCCATGAAAAAGGTGCCTTCACCGGTGCCACCAGCAGGCATAGCGGCAAGTTCCAGGAAGCTGACGGCGGCACCCTGTTTCTCGACGAAGTGGCGGAACTGCCGCTCGACATGCAGGTGAAGCTTTTGCGCGCCATTCAAGAGGGCGAAATTGACCCTGTGGGTTCGCGGAAATCCGTCAAAGTGAACATCCGCCTGATCTCGGCCACCAATCGCAACATGATTGAAATGGTGAAAGCTGGCCAGTTCCGCGAGGATCTTTACTACCGGTTGAATGTATTTCCCATGATGGTGCCTCCGCTGCGTGACCGCAAGGACGATATACCGGCGCTCGTCGAACACTTCATCACCAGGCTTTCCGCCGAAGAAGGCCGCAAGGTTCGCGGCATTGCACCCAATGCACTTACCATGTTGCAGGTCTACGGCTGGCCAGGCAATGTGCGCCAACTCGAAAACACCATCTTCCGCGCCATCGTATTGTGCGAAGGCAATCTTCTGGAGATCCAGGATTTCCCCCAAATCGCCTCGCTTGTCGAAGGTTACGAGATAATCGTGCCGCCAGCGCCAGTTTTGGACAAAAAATCGAACATTCCCACCGGACCCGCCATGACCGGAGGCACCCAATTCATCAGCCGTTCTGCCGGCAATCAGGTGAGCGATGGCATGGCCCTTGGCATTCCCGCTGTCACCGATGGCGGCCATATTCGCAAACTTGAAGAAGTTGAAGCTGACATGATCCGCCTGGCACTCAATCGCTACCGTGGCCAAATGTCAGAGGTTGCTCGGAAATTGGGCATTGGACGGTCAACGCTCTATCGAAAAATGAGGGATATGGGCCTCGACGAAGCAACCGGGTGACAGTCAAAACATATTTGCAACCGGAACACTTCGCATGGTTGAATAGTTGTAATCCCAGGACTAGTTTATCGATCTAGAATCAAATAGGTGCGATTTTGATATACAAGCTTCCAGTGAAGCTGTCTGTTGCGGTGGTTGTTGCGTCCTTTGCCAGCCAAACTGTGCTGGCTGACACAATCGCTGATGGAAAAAAGGACAAAGGCTTCTTAGAGAGCCTTTTTGGCGCCCCAAAATACCAAAAAAAGCCCCGTAGAACCATCCTTCCCTGGTGGCGAAACGATGGTGGCGTAAACATCATCTATGGCAGCGGCTTTGGAAGATACTTCGAAGAGGACTATAGTGACCCGGAGCCAATTCCGGGCAAGGGCATGGGAAACCTCGCCTATGTGGCACCTAAGCAAGTGTCGTTGTCTGATCCCTCGATTTCCAAATTATTCGCTAGCGACATCCAGAGCCAAGTCATTCTGACTGAGCTTTCCATTCTCAAGTCTGCAATTCGCGTTCCCCAGGAAGAACGCCAACCCATTCTTGATCTCTACAGGAATGCGGGCTTCAAGCCACTTTGGTTGGCCGGCAATGCACCCTCCGAACGCGCCAAGGCCGTGCTGGCTTTCGCTGTCAAAACTTCTGAAGACGGACTGGAGCCTCTGGCTTACCTTCCCGTAGGGTTGACGTCATTCAAAGACGTCTCGGCGCAACTAGGAACAGATCCGCAAAAACTCGCGCAATTTGATATCGCCATGACAGCAGCCGCACTCAAATTGGCGCGCGAGATTTCCGGTGGCCAGTTTGAGCCAAGCCGATTGTCCCTTTACAATGATATTACGCCTGAGCGCGTCAATCCTGTCCAGGCTCTCAAGGTTTTGGCGTGGACGCCATTCCCTGAGGCCTATCTGAATGATCTCATGCCAAAGCATGCATCCTACGCGCTGATGAAGGCCGAGCTTGCGAAACTTCGCGCCAGCAAAATAAAACCCGCATACGAGAAAATTGCCGAAGGCAAATCAGTCAAGGCGGGGGGCACGGATCCACGCATATCGCTTATTCGTGCTCGCATGCAGGACTTGGGTTTCCTGAGCAATGAAGAACGCACCGTTGCGCCAGAGCTTGCAAATAAATTGGACGCCGACCTTTCGGCGGCCCTGAAGAAGTTCCAGAAGTCGGTAAAACTTCGCCAAACCGGTATGCTTGATGCGGCGACCGTAAAGAATCTCAACCGCGATACCAGTCAGAGAGATATCCAACGCCTCGTTTACAATATGGAACGTTTGCGCTGGCTGCCCAAGAATCTCGGCAAGCGGTTTGTTTTCGTGAACCAGCCGGCCTTTGAAGTTCGTGTCATGGACCATGGCAACGAGGTTTGGCGCAGCAATGTGATTGTCGGAAGACCCTTGTCGCAAACCTCGGCATTTCACGACGAGTTAGAAACCGTGGTATTTAACCCGTCCTGGGGGGTGCCGCAGTCCATCATTGTCAACGAGTATCTGGGAAAACTTCGCCGCAATCCAAGCTATCTTGATCGCCTGGGATTCAAAGTTATCGCTCCCAATGGCAAGGTCATTCCGTCAAGTGACATTGATTGGTCTGCCTATGGCGACAGACCCCCGTTTGGGGTTCAACAGCCACCAGGAGATGGAAACGCTTTGGGTGAACTGAAATTTCTGTTCCCCAACAAGCATGACATTTATATGCACGATACTCCGACAAAGAATCTCTTTGCCGAGTCAACCCGCGCCTTCAGCCACGGCTGTATCCGCGTTCAAAACCCCCGCGAATTTGCGACAATTTTGTTGGGCTGGGACCGCGCCAAGGTTGATGCGGAAACCGATAGCCACCAGAGCCAGGCCGTAGCACTTAGCCAAAAAGTTCCGGTTCATATTACTTATTTTACAGCCTGGCCTGATTCTTCTGGAAAAATAAACTATTTCAACGACATATATGAGCGCGACGAAGCTATGGGAAAAGCCTTGGCGACCCTGGCATCGGCACGCGAGGCGGTTTCAACGCAAAAACTCGTGCAGAACTGAGCATTTCCGACAAATAATTATCCCACCTAGTTCCCTTAAGTGCCTGTTAATTATAATAATTCATTCTAATTGTAAGCATTGGACGCCTCAGGGCAGCCATATTCTTGTCTGAAGTCCTAATTGGGTGTAAGTCGTCACGAGGGCGACAAGCGCTTGGACGGGGAAACTAAGGGGAATCGGGGGTCTTCCACCCGATGTGTGTTTGCGTATGGTCGTGGGTTTGCGGGACGTTGGACATCGTCAAACATTGATGAAGCGTGTGAAAAAGCTCTTGGCCTCAGCCGCCATCGTTGCAGCATTGTCTGTCGCTGCGGGGTGGAGTCTTGGCACACCGACGGTTGCCGGCGGAGAAACCCGCACGGTTTCTTTTTACCATGTTCACACCAAGGAAAGCATCACCGTCACCTACATGGTGAAAGGCCGTTACGTCCCCTCAGCCATGAAGAAGATCAATTACCTTATGCGCGATTGGCGCCGCAATGAAGTCATCACAATTGATCCCAAAACCATCGACTTGATCTGGGAACTGCACGCTGACTTGGGCTCCCATGCCCCTATTCACATTGTCTGCGGCTATCGCTCGCCAAAAACCAATGCCTTCCTGAAGCGCATCGGCCGCAACGTCGCCAAGAAAAGCCAGCACATGGTTGGCAAGGCCATTGATCTTTATTTCCCCGATGTCGCAACCAAGACGATCCGCAATAGCGCGCTCGTCCGGAAAATTGGCGGCGTTGGCTATTACCGCAGCTCCGGCGGCCCAACCGGATTTGTTCATCTTGACTCCGGTAGCGTCCGCCATTGGGGACCTGCAATCGGCAAGACCGAAATGGCGCAAATTTTCCGGGACGGCCGCAAGACCCTTGGCGCAAGACTCAATCGCAAGGATTCCACAGCAGTTGCATCTTCTGATGACGACGCTGCCGCAGCGGCCCTTGAGGCCACCTATGAAGGTGTTGATGAGGATTTGGCAACGCTGAGCGAAGAGGCCAGCAAGACCCCAGTCGCTCCAACTGCCAAGCCCGTTCAGGATATTCCAAAGGAAATCGTTCAAGGTTATCCCATTCCAAAGCCGCGGCCTAAGCCCATTGAAGTTCTGATGATGGCGGCAGCCAATATGACCATTGAACCTGCCTCGGCACCGCCTCCGACACAACTGGCCCCGTCAAAACCTTCAGTCGTAGCTGACAATGTGGGCACCGTTGAAGCTGCCGAAACACTGATTGAGCAACAGACCCTTGCCCAGATGTCAAATGCCTCGGCAAAAGGCAGCTTCGCCGATGCACTCCGCGATGGCACCGCTCAAGGCGTCCCCTTGATCAAGCCCCAACTGGCATCGTTCGGTGGCAACGACATCAATTGGTGGCCGGAGCAGCCATTGTTTGATCCTGAGCAGGCCGTCCGCAAGGATGGCGCGCCGCAGGAATTTACTAGCAATGAAATTTCACTCGTTCCCATCGCGCAGGCGCAACCCGTTTTGAGAACAAGCACACGCTTGAATGTTCAAGCCAATATGGTTCAGAACCCGGTTGCGGCTTCTGGCAAGAGTGACGCGTTGGTCGTCGAACGCGCTGGCAAGGGCAGCCTTCCCTCAACCCTTGCCGAACTCTTGCAGGGCCTCGAAAAAGTCGGTCAGCTCGAAACGAATTGACCTTAAAGTTCTAGCGGAGAAAATTGAAGCGGCTTAAGCCGCTTCTTCTGCTTCTGCGGGCACCATACCCAGCGCCTGCAAATAAAGATCAAGCATCGCTTCTTCTTCTTCGCGCTCATTCGCGTCTTTTTTGCGAAGCGAAATTACCTTGCGCAGAACTTTCGTATCAAAGCCATTGCCCTTGGCTTCCGCGTAAACTTCCTTGATATCGGCAGCTATGGTCTTTTTTTCTTCCTCAAGGCGCTCAATGCGCTCGACAATGCTTTTCAACTGTCCCTGGGCGAAACTGGATTTGTTATTCACGTCGCGTGCCTCCAAAAAACTAATGCTTTTCACTTTTGTTAAAACCAGCCTTCTGCGTCTTATTAGCAGGATGCTGGAAACGCGCCTTCCATTCCTCTTGCGGCATGCCATAAACCATGGTCCTGGCTTCTTCCCGGGCAACCTCAAGATCCCGTTCCCTGGCCGCATCCTCAAACCAATTTGACAGGCAGTTCCGGCAAAAGCCTGCAAGGTTCATCATATCAATGTTTTGCACGTCGCTACGCTTGCGTAAATGTTCCAAAAGCCTGCGAAAGACCGCGGCTTCCAGCTCCGTTTGTGTCTTTTCATCGTGTTTCATGTTTGTCCCGAACGCCCTTCTTAGCGGCTTGTCCAAACCTTACCAGTAGGGTCGACATCTCATCCACACCTGATTTGGAAAACGCCAGAAGTTCATGCTATAGGCTGCCAAATGGAAGTTATGCCAATATCTTTGCCAAACTTGCCCACCAGATTAAAAGGAATATCATGAGCGATTCGAGATTTTTGCTGGGAGGCCAAAGAATGGTTCGAGCCTTCGCTTTGGGCACGGGCGCTTTGCTGTTACTCGGATTTGCCGGAACTCCGGCCCGCGCTGACCTCAAACTTTGCAACAACACCGCAAGCCGCGTAGGAGTGGCCATTGGCTACAAGGACCGGGAAGGCTGGGCAAGCGAAGGCTGGTGGACAGCCGAACCGCAGAAATGCCTCACCCTGCTCAAAGGCACGCTGATTGCCCGCTACTATTACGTCTACGCCGTTGATTACGACAAGGGCGGCTCCTGGGGCGGCAAGGCGATGATGTGCATCCGGGACAAGATTTTCACTATTCGTGGCATAGATAGCTGCATTGAGCGCGGCTACCAGAAAACTGGCTTCTTCGAAGTCGATACTTCCGAAGAAACGGATTGGACAATTTCCTTGTCTGGCGAAAAGACGAGCCAGGGACAATAATTTCACGTGCGCAGAAATCGTAAAGTAAAAATCCTCGCAACCCTTGGCCCTTCCTCCTCAAGCCGTGAAATGATCGAAAAGCTTTTTGTGGCTGGCGTTGACGTTTTCCGCATCAATATGAGCCACACGTCCCATGGCCTGCTGAAAGAGCTCCATGGTTGCATTCGTAACGTCGAAAGCAAGCTGAACCGGCCGATTGGAATACTTGCGGATTTGCAAGGGCCCAAGATTCGCATTGGCACTTTCAAGGACAAGGAAGTGCAAATCAAGGCGGGGGATACCTTCACCTTTGATTCGAATCCCGCACCCGGTGACGGCAAACGCGTACACCTGCCGCACCCAGAAATTTTTGCTTCAGTGAAGGTCGGTGATTTTCTTCTGTTAAATGACGGCCGTCTGCGCGTGGAAATTACCAGCGTTTCGTCAAGTCAAATTGACACCACTATTATCTTTGGCGGCACCCTGTCAAATCGCAAGGGTGTGAACCTGCCAAACACGCTTTTGCCCATCCCTGCCCTGACTGAAAAAGATCGCGCCGATCTCGAGGCGGCAGCAAGCATTGGCGTCGATTGGATTGCGCTTTCCTTTGTGCAGCGCCCAGAAGACGTTGCTGAGGCGCGTGCACTCATTGCCGGACGTGCTGGCGTGATGGCAAAAATTGAAAAACCTTCAGCCCTTCTTTGCCTCGAAGATATTTTGAAAGTCTCCGATGGCATCATGGTGGCCCGCGGCGATTTGGGCGTTGAGCTCCCCCTCGAAACTGTTCCGGCCCGCCAGAAGCAATTGACAAGGGCCGCACGGCGATCCGGAAAACTCGTTGTTGTGGCAACCCAGATGCTGGAATCCATGATTGTTGAGCCGGTCCCGACACGGGCTGAAGTATCCGACGTGGCAACCGCCGTTTACGAAGGTGCCGATGCCATCATGTTGTCGGCTGAAAGCGCCTCCGGTGCCTGGCCTGAAAAGGCCGTTGCCACCATGGATAAGATTGCCCAGTCGGCGGAAGGCGACAGTTTCTATCGTGGCATCATGAATGCCCAGCGCAACGACCCGCAGCCAACCACAGCAGATGCCATATCCACCGCGGCCCGCTCCATCTCTGAAACTCTCGCTGTCGCGGCAATCGTGAGCTACACGGAGTCGGGATCAACCGCCATGCGCGTCGCCCGTGAACGGCCCAATGTGCCGATCATCACGCTCACCCCAATTCCGGCAACGGCCAGAAGATTGGCGCTCGCCTGGGGCCAACATTGCGTGCTCACACCCAATGCCAGCGACCTCGAACATATGATTGATACCGCCTGCCAGTTTGCCTCTTCCGAAGGCTTTGCCGAGGAAGGCCAGCGCATTATCATTACTGTTGGTGTGCCGCTGGGGGCACCGGGGGCAACCAACATGTTGCGCGTCGCGCAAGTTGGAAAAAAGAAAACGCCGAATTAAATATCTTGCTGGCGCTTTTCCAGTTCTTGAACGGCATTCCTGACCCTCG
>JAHFPK010000283.1 GCA_023266715.1 Hyphomicrobiales bacterium
AAATTCAAGCCCGGCAATATCTCGCGCACCCTGATGGATGCCTACACCAACGCGGTACGGGTTTCGGCCAAAGCGGCATAAGCCGCAGCGTCACGCGCAGAAGCGTGCCCGCTCGGCACCTTCCATCAGCCGGCGGAAATCGCGGCCGTCCATGTGAACGAGGTTGCGGTGGTCGCCGCCCTCACAATAGATGTCGCGGCTGACGTCCAGAGTCTCCTCGATCATCGCAGGGATACCATAGGCCTCGCCGAACACCGGCACAGCACCCTCCTCGCAATCGGGAAACAGCATGCTGGCTTCCTGTTCGGTGGCAAGTGCCGTGGGCGACCCCGTCACTGCCTCGACAGCCTCAAGCGCGACGCGGTTCGAAGCCGGGAGTATCGCCAGAATGTAGCCGGTTCCGGATTTCAGCACGACGCCCTTGGCCAGCCGGTCGCCCGGCACATGGCAGGTTTCGGCGGTCCGGGAAGAATTGCTGGTGCGGTCATGCCGCATGACATCATAGGCGACGCAGTGATCGCCGAAATAGGACTGCAGGGTCAATGCAATAGCCATGGTTCACCTCCATTTGAAAGGCGGTATCCGGCTGACCGCGGAACTAACGGTGAAGAGAATCCCTTGGTCCTTCAAACCGCCGGTGATCTCGACTAGAAATACTACACCCGTATCGCCTGAACGGCAAGGAAAGCCGCAGCCCCCATGACTGAATTCTGTGACTACCTCGTCATCGGCGGCGGTTCTGCCGGTTGCATCATTGCCAGAAGGCTTGCGGAGAAATCCGTAGGCCGTATTATTTTGCTGGAGGCGGGAAAATCCGATGAGGGCGATGGAGCCGCTACGGATTTGTCGCGCCTCGATGAACAAACTGCCGCCTATGATTGGGGCTTCAAGGCGGCGACCCTTGAGGGCGCAAAACCCGAACTGGATTACGCCCGCGCAAAAATCCTTGGTGGCTGTGCCAACCACAATGACTGCGCGTTTTTGCGGCCGCCGGATTCAGATTTCTTGGAATGGGAAAGCCTGGGTGCGAAAGGCTGGGGCGCCGTTGACATGGCCCCCTATTTCCATCGCGTGATGGAGAATACGATTGTCGAAGAAGCTCCGCATCATCCTGCAAGTCAGGCTTTTGTGAATGCGGGGCTCGAACTTGGCCTCACAAAAATTGATTTCCAAAAGCAGATTGCCGAGGGCGTGGGCTACTTCCCACTGAATGCGAAAAGGCGCCTGCGCCAGTCATCCTCCATCACCTATCTCCATCCCCTTTCCAAACTACCGAAACATTTGGAGGTGTGGACGGAGACGCAGGCCATAAAAATTCTTGTCAAGAACGGCAAGGCCATCGGTGCTGAAACGACGCGTGGCACCATCCACGCAAACCGCGCCGTGATCCTCACTTGCGGCTCCATCCAAACTCCGCAGCTCATGATGTTGTCTGGACTCGGCCCCGCGCAACACTTGAAGGATCATGGAATTTCAGTGATGTGTGACTTACCTGATGTGGGTGAGCATCTCAGGGACCATGTGGCAGCCCCCATCGTATGGGAAACTCACGACGCAATCGCGCCGTGGGAGATATGCCCATTCGAAGCCACCATGATGCTGAAACTCGACGGCGATGCGCCGGCCCCCGACGTGCTGTTTCACCTCGGCCTGCGCGTACGCGAAAAATATGGCGAAGATCCGCGCCTCGCCGTGAATGGTCCCGCCGTGAAAGCGTCGCCCAATGTGACACGTGCCAGAAGCGAAGGCCGTGTGAGATTGGCCAGCGCCGATTACCGTAATCATCCCATCATTGATTTGAATTATTTCTCCGACCCCTACGACATGCGCTTCCTCCTGAAAGCTATGCGCTTCACTCGAAGGCTGTTGGAAACGCAATCGTTCCAAGCGCTCTGCAAAGCCGAGGTGCACCCCGGCCCTGACGTGCAAAGCGATGATGAATGGATTGGTTACATCAAGAGTATGTGTGAAACCGTCTACCACCCCTGCGGAACGGCAGGCATCGGCCGCGTGGTAACGCCTGACCTCCGCGTGAAAGGCATCGGCAATCTCATCATCGGCGATGCCTCGATCTTTCCGAGCCTGGTTACCACCAACATCAACTGCGCCGTAATGATGGCTGCCGAAAAGGCGGCGAATTTGGTATTGAGTTAAACTCTTCTCTCCATGGTCGGGCTTGACCCGACCATCCAGACTGGATCACCGGCTCGGAGGCCGGTGATGGAGAAGTGGGGTAGCTAAACCTTAACCCCACGCTCTTCAAGATAGGTCAGTAACTGCTCTACCCGCGCCGGCTCAATTTCCTCCAGCGCACCGCTCTGCAGCTTGCCGAGATAAAACGGCCCGTATTGCACACGGATAAGCTTGTTCACCACGCAACCGAAGTGCTCCATCAGTTTGCGGATTTCGCGGTTCTTGCCTTCGGTCAGCACTACGCGATACCAGGTGTTACTGCGTCCGCTGCTGCCATATTCCTCGACAAATTCCGCACCACGGTAGTTTACGCCGTCGACTACGATGCCCTCAGCGAGTGCCGTAATGTCTTCAGGTTTGAGATGGCCTCTCACCCGAACGCGGTAAATGCGAGATAGCGCCATTTCCGGACTCATCAGCGCCTGCGCCAAAGGTCCATCAGAACTGAGTAGAAGCAATCCTTCGCTGTTCACGTCCAGGCGACCGACATTCATCAGGCGCGGCAAGCCCAGTGTATTCATCGACGTGAGATCGAAAATCGTCCTGCGACCCTTGTGATCCCGGTGCGTGACCAAAACATCCAAAGGCTTGTTGAGCACGAACAGGCGCGGCAAGGGTTTCATTGAAGGCGCCACGGGCTTTCCATCAAGGGTGATCAAATCGCCTTCTTCAGCGGGCGTTGTTGGAAGTGCTACGGCTCCATTGATCTTCACGCGACCGTCAGCCACCATTCGCTCGGCTTCGCGTCGGCTTCCAACGCCAGCCTTTTGCAAAAACACATTGAGGCGCATTAGCCGCCCGTGACAGGCGGAAAGAAGGCCACTTCTGTGGCCCCGGCAAGGGAAGCGTCGAGCGACGCATGCGATTGATTGATCGCCACTTTCAAGGTGCGGAGATCAGCAAAAGCCGCAGCAATGCCTTCGTCCCGGTTCTTGAGGTAATCAATCAACGCACTGACAGTTTTCACATCGGCGGGAACGTCTATATCTTCCTGACCTCTCCCGATGATTTGCCGCAACCTTGCAAAATATAAAATCTTCATTCCTCATCCACGACATGCCGGATTCCGGCACGGAAATAATCATAGCCCGTATAGAGCGTCAGACCAGCGGCAATCCACAAACCGGCAATGCCGATCCGGGTTATGCCAGGCACCACCAGATCGCCCGCAGGCCCCGCAATCAGGAAGCCGATCGCCACCAATTGCACTGTGGTTTTCCACTTGGCAATTTGGGTGACCGGCACGGACACCTGCAGTTCGCCCAGATATTCGCGTAAGCCCGATACGAGAACCTCGCGCGCCAGGATGATGATCGCTGCCCATATGTGGCCGCCAAACAGGATGCCATCTGCCGAAAGCACCAGCAGCACGACCGCCACGAGAACCTTGTCGGCAATCGGATCCAGCATGACACCCAACGAGGATTGCTGCTGCCATTTCCGCGCCAGATAACCATCGAAAAAGTCCGTGATCGCAGCCACCACATAAATCAGCAACGCAAACCAGCGGGCCGAATTTCCGCCATACATGAGAAGGCCTGCAACCAACGGCACGGCCACGATGCGCCCATAGGTGAGAACGTTGGGAAGGTTCCAGATTTCGGAGAACTTTGTCTTGCGTGATCTCACATTCGCCATGATATCGCTCATCTCGCATCCTCATGAAAGTGGTCATAAATAGCCTGCGCCAACGCGCTACTTACACCCTCAACTGCCGATAAATCACCCACACTGGCCCGTGAAACCGCTTTCGCCGATCCAAAGCTCCTGAGCAAGGCCTTCTTGCGCAAGGGTCCTATGCCTGCAATCTCGTCCAGCGGGCTGATACCAATCGTCTTGG
>JAHFPK010000284.1 GCA_023266715.1 Hyphomicrobiales bacterium
ATTGGTCAGGTCGATCATGTTCATGCCGCGGTCGAGGCCCGACAGCAGCGAAGGCGACAGTAGATCGCCATCAAACAGGTAAAGGAAATTCGGATTGGCGGCTTTTTCCGCCTTGGCTACTGCGTTGAGCCGCGCCATGCCGCCCCGCGTCTTGCCGCCCTCAAACTTGTAGACATCGCCAACGCCAAGCAGCGTGATTTTCACGGCTTCGGCCTGGGCCTGCGCCACGGCAAAACTTGTGAAAATTGCACCCGCAAGAAGAAATTTTGAGATGGCCCGCATTATGATCTCCAGTCCTGGCTTAACAATGAACAACCCGCCGCCCTGCCGCAGCTTTGCACAGGATTTTGCGAAACTCAATTCAGGCCGGGACAAGGGGTAACAGTGCATGCAATTGTGACAAACCAATGCACTGTTACCCCGGGCCTTAATCCTTCCCTAACCATGCTTCTCCACATTGTCGCCATATGCTAAGAGTTTACCTCAAGGATATTCGGGGGGAGTTACCCATGAACTATCTCAGGCGGCACGCCGCATTTGCTTTTATGGCTCTGGGACTGGCGGCCTGTGCTTGGCAGCGGGACCAGTCATTTGAACCAACCACCACACCGGGCCTGCTCAGTCAGGAAGAGATTCGCAACGCTCTCTCCGGCAAAAGCTGGCGCTGGTCTGGCCCCAACAACAGCGGAGTGACGCTTTATGCCTCCGATGGAACTTCCCTTGTGGAAGTGACCGGCAAGGGCACAACCACAGGCACCTGGAGCGCCAAGGATGGCCAGCTCTGCGAAAGCTTCGCACCTGCCCCCTTCCTGCCCAAGGGCGTAGCCATGAACTGCCAGCCCATCACCGGTTCCGGCAATGTTTACCACGTTGGCCAGGCCACCTTCACGCTGGCGTGAGTTTCTAACCACAGAATTGCCACAGCATTTTCACGTTCCTGCCGCGTGGAACTTTCATAAGGCTTCTCCGTTTAGTAGGGAAAGGAGGAAGCCATGTCTGTTGCCGTTTCGCGCCGTGAACTTCTTCTCGGTTCCCTGTCGCTTTTAGCCCTTGCAACGCCTGCACTGGCGCAATCCAACCCGCTTTATGATGGCGATGGCTTTGCCCGCGATCTCAGCCTTTTGCCACCGGCCGAATCACCCATTGATTTTGAAATCATCCCCGCGAACCTGAAGAAAGTTCCCGCTTCCTTCCGCAAACAGCTCGTTGATTATTCCGGCATGGAATGGCCCGGAACCATCATCGTCGACCCTCAAAATCGCCACCTCTACCACGTTCTCGAAAACCAACAGGCCATCCGCTACGGCGTAGGCGTAGGCCGTGCCGGCTTTGCCTGGTCGGGCGAAGCCAAAATCGGCATGAAGCGCCGCTGGCCCCGCTGGCTGCCGCCGGAAGAAATGGTAGTGCGCGATGAAAAGGCAGCGAAATGGGCCAATGGCATGCCAGGTGGACCGGACAATCCCTTGGGCGCCCGCGCCCTTTATCTCTACGCCAACGGCGTGGATACGCTCTACCGCATTCACGGCACCAATGACCCGTCCTCGATCGGCAAGGCTATGTCTTCCGGCTGCATCCGCATGCTCAATCAGGACATTGCCGAGCTTTATCTGCGCGTGCCGGTGGGTTCCAAGGTTGTCGTGCTGCCCGCCCAGGGGGTATAACACTTGATGCAGCCGCAAAGCTGTGGCACATGGCGTAACGTTGGGGCGGAATTGATCTTGAAACTGACCGGCAGACCACTAAGCATCGTGTGCGTAATTTCATGTGCGCTCGGACTTGCCGCCTGTATGAGTGGCCCCAAGGGCATTCGCTTCATTGATGGCGCCGGTGGTGCAGGTGCAAAAGCCGTGGCCCAACCCATTCGCCAATTCACCGCTGCAGAAATACCGCCGGCCATCGTGGGTAAGACCTTTCAATATACCCGCAGCGACGGCAACGGCTTTGTCACCTACAATGCCGATGGCACCTTCTCCTTCCAGGATGATACCAAGGGCGAAGGCACTGGCAGATGGGAAACCAGCAACAATCTGTTCTGTGAAATTTTTGGTGCCAAGGCGATCCAGGAATGCGGTGAATTCAAAAGCACCGGCGATGCCTATTTCGCCGCCAAGTCCCGCCTGGTGGAAATGAAGAGCTAAACACTTTTTTTGACTCCTGAAGAGGCCCTCATCCAGGCTTCGCACATCTTCTCTTTCCGACTAACATCAATCCAGAAAATGGGAGGTTCAAAATGTCACGCCCCAATTCTGCGCAAGCCGATTATTGGAGCTCTGAGGCTGGCTATCAATGGATTGTACAGGAAGCGTTCATGGACGCGATGTGGGCAGCTATACTTGGCCGTCTCCTGGAGCGGGCAGCTATTCGCCCAAATGAAAACCTTCTGGATGTTGGTTGCGGCACAGGTGCCAGCACCCTTGCTGCCGCAATCAAAGCTGGCCCTGCAGGCCATGTCACAGGGCTCGACATTGCCGGGCAACTGCTCAATCGCGCGCGCAAAAGGTCGGATTATGCGGGGCTTAGAAACACGAGTTTTATTCTGGCTGATGCACAGACATACCCATTTGTCCCTGAAAGCTTCGACGCAATCATTTCCCGTTTCGGGCTTATGTTTTTTGACAACCCTGTCGCGGCCTTTGCCAACATGGCAAGGGGATTGAAGCCGGACGGAAGGTTGGTCTTTGCCGCATGGGCACCCGCTACTGAAAATCCATGGTACCTCATCCCCCGCGACGCAGCAATTGCCCGGCTCGGCAAACCAGCTCCTGCCGACCCTTTCGCCCCCGGTCAGTTTGCGTTTCAGGACATGGAACGCGTGACAAAGCTCATGGCGCAAGACGGTCTGAGGAACGTTCGCGGCGAGGCGGAAATGGTTCCCCTGATCCCGCCCGTAACTGTGGGAGAAGCCGCCAAAGTCGCGACGGGATCAGGCCCTGCGGCGCGGATCATGAAGGAATTTTCGGGAACCGAAGCTGACGCCACCGCCATCGAATCCGTTGTCACGGAAGAATTCTTGCAATTTGAAACCGAGAAAGGCATAAGTGTACCAGCGACAATCCACTTCTTTTCCGCAGGTGGAATCTGATCTTTTAAAGCGATTCAACCAATGACGCCCCGGTTTCAGAGCCTCTGAATAAACGGATTGGTCTTGCGCTCGATGCCAATCTGGCTGGCGCGGCCATGCCCCGGCAGGAATGCCACGTCATCGCCAAGCGGCAGCACTTTTTCCTTGATGGATGCCATCAGTGTGTCGTGGCTGCCATAGGGAAAATCCGTGCGCCCCACTGATCCCTGAAACAGCACATCACCCATCAAAGCAAAACGATTCTCATCGTTGAAGAGTACGACTGACCCCGGCGAATGCCCCGGCGCATGCAGGATTGAAAATTTCAAGCTTGCAACCGTCACTTCATCGCCCTCATTCAACCAACGGTCGGGCACAACGCTTCTCGAATCGGCCATGCCGTACTTGGCCCCGCTCTTTGGCAAATCGTTCAGCAGAAACAAATCATCCTTATGCGGGCCTTCAATCTGGACACCCAGCGCCTCGCGCAATTCCGCCGCCCCGCCCGCGTGGTCAATATGCCCATGGGTGAGCAATATCTTCTCAATCTTCACATTCGATTGTTCGATGGTCTTAAGAATATTAGATACATCACCGCCCGGATCGACAATCGCACCCTTCTTGGCCTCTTCATCAAAAACCAGGGAACAATTCTGCTGAAAAGGCGTGACCGGAATAATGAGAACTTTGAGCTTAGCCATGATGGCGCTGCATAGCGATCCCGCAGAGCGCCTGCAAGTGCCCGCCTCGCTTGCCTAAATTTAGAGCAGCAGCTAGAGCCAAAGAAAAGATTTCACCCGAGGCAACGACCCCATGACCGCAACTGCAGCCCCAACCCGGCGCTATGGCAATCTTGTTGCAGCAATTGCAACCATTGCCAGTTGCGATATTGCGCTGGGCTTTACCTTCCAGCTCCTGCCGCTGCTCATGGAAATGCAGCC
>JAHFPK010000036.1 GCA_023266715.1 Hyphomicrobiales bacterium
ATACTGCAGCCCCCAGGCCAGAAAATTGCGGTGGCCCACGACTTGGCCTTCAGTTTTGCCTATCCCCATATCCTGCAGGGATGGAAAAGGATCGGCGCCGAGATTTCTTTGTTTTCCCCTCTGCAGGATGAAGTACCGAAAGCCGCCAGTGACGCCATTTTCCTGCCAGGGGGCTATCCAGAGCTTCATGCCGGCCGTATTTCCCAAAATCACAAGTTTCTTAACGCGCTGAGAAATTCAAAGGCGCTTATTTATGGTGAATGCGGCGGCTTCATGGTTTTGGGTGATACCTTGATCGATGCCAAGGGCCAATCCCACCCCATGGCCGGCCTTCTGCCGTTAACTACGAGCTTCGCTACCCGCAAACTGCATTTGGGTTATCGCCAACTCACTCCCCTCGGTGGACCATGGGAAAAGCCACTTCACGGCCACGAGTTTCATTATTCCAGCATCGCCAATGAAGGCAGCGCTGATCGATTGTTCGCAACAAGCGATGCAAGCGGACAGGATTTGGGTTCAATTGGACTCACACGAGGCAATGTCATGGGGTCCTACGCCCACATCATCTGCGAGGCGCCATGAGCGCCCGTGCTTTCATGCTGATGGGCACGGGCTCTGATGTTGGAAAGTCTCTCGTGGCCGCTGGGCTTTGCCGCGCCTTTGCCAATCGTGGGCTCAATGTCACGCCATTCAAGCCACAGAATATGTCCAACAATGCGGCTGTGACCGGCGATGGTGGCGAGATCGGTCGTGCTCAGGCCTTGCAGGCCCGCGCCGCGCGGCAATCCGCGACTGTTCATATGAATCCTGTGCTGCTGAAACCTGAAACCAATGCGGGTGCCCAGGTGATCATTCAGGGTAAGCGGGCAGCAACCATGACAGCCCGCGACTTTTTCACAAACCGCCAGCAGTTTATGCCCGCCATTATTGAAAGTTTCAAAATACTCGGCCAACAGGCCGATCTGATCATTGTAGAGGGTGCGGGCAGCCCCGCCGAAATAAATCTGCGCGATGGCGATCTCGCCAACATGGGTTTTGCCAAGGCTGTGGATATTCCAGCATTTCTCGTGGGCGATATTCACCGGGGTGGGGTGATTGCTTCCATTGTTGGCACCCTCGCGGTACTGGACACAGACGATAAGGCTCGCTTGAAGGGATTCATCATCAACAAGTTCCACGGTGACGTGAAACTCTTCGAAACCGGCAAATCCTATCTGGAAGAAACCACAAAGCTTCCTTGCCTGGGCATTGTCCCACATTTCCCCCACGCGAGAAATCTCCCAGCCGAGGATGCAGTGGCCTTGGAGGAGACCCTCACAAGTCATTCCGGCCCTTATAAAATAGTGGTCCTGCGCCTGCCCCGCATCGCCAATTTCGATGACCTCGACCCCTTGCGATTGGAAACCGGTGTCTCGGTCACGTTTCTTGAATTAGGAGAGGTCATTCCCGGCGATACAAATCTGGTGTTCATTCCAGGATCAAAGTCCACCATGGCCGATCTCGCAAGCCTGCGGGCCACGGGCTGGGATATCGATCTCAAGGCCCATGTCCGGCGGGGTGGCCGTGTGCTCGGCCTCTGTGGCGGTTACCAAATGCTGGGCCAGAAGATTCATGACCCCGAAGGTCTCGAAGGGGCCGCAGGCAGTGTGGACGGATTGGGCCTTCTCAATATCGAAACCTCACTCCTTCCCGACAAGACCTTAACCCGTGTAACCGCCACCCATCTGGCCAGTGGACACGAGATTGAAGGCTATGAAATTCATCTCGGAACCTCCCATGGTCCCGATTGCACCAGGCCCTTTGCCAGAATTGGCAAGCACGATGACGGGGCCACAAGCGCCGATGGCTTGGTGAGCGGCACCTATATTCATGGCTGTTTTGCCAGTGATGAGTTCCGCAGCACTTATCTGAAAACTCTCGGTGCCAATTTAAGCGACCTTGCCTTCGAGGCCATCATTGAAAAAACTCTTGATGAATTGGCCAGCCACCTGGAGCAACATCTTAATCTCGATCAGATGCTGGAACTGGCTGGCGAAATATGACACTGCACTTTGCCGCGGCAGCATTGGCTCTTCTTGCAGAGCGTCTCTTCGGTTATCCAAAACCACTCTATAGCCAGATCGGCCATCCCGTTGAATGGATTGGAAGCCTTCTTTCAAAGTTGGAGACAGCATTTTACGATACCAATGCTGAACCTATTGAAGCGCGACTCAGGGGCGTTGCTGCGCTCACCGCGCTTCTACTGATTGTCACAATACCTGCTATCCTTGTTTCAGCTTTTCTTTCCACTTTCAGATTTGGCTGGATCATTGAGGCTCTGCTCGCCACATCACTGATCGCACAACACTCCTTGCATGAACATGCCAGCGCCGTCGGAAAAGGCCTGGACATCTCCCTTGCCGAAGGGCGCAAAGCCGTGAGCCAGATCGTCGGCCGTGATCCCGCACAACTCGATGAATCAGGTATCGTGAAAGCGGCCCTCGAAAGCCTCGCTGAAAATACTTCCGACGGTATCGTAGCACCCGTGTTGTGGTACGCCTTGCTCGGCCTGCCCGGCATCGTGGTGTACAAGGCGATCAACACCGCAGACTCCATGATCGGTCACAGGTCCGAACGCTATGTCTATTTTGGCTGGGCTGCAGCGCGACTTGATGATCTTGTCAACCTTCCAGCGTCCCGTCTTACGGGTCTGCTGTTTGCAAGCGCTGCCGCGTGGACCGACAGGGAAAGGGGGAAGACCGTATTGAGCGTCATGTGGCGCGATGCGCCCAAGCACAATTCGCCCAACGCTGGCTGGCCAGAATCAGCCCTTGCCGCAAGTCTTAGTGTGAAGTTCGGCGGCCCACGCAGCTACGAAGGAAGCAAAGTTGATCTGCCCTGGATGGGCGAAGGCCGTGAGCTTTTGATTCGCGACGACATTCGCAAAGGGCTCAGGCTTTACGGCCGCGCGATGACTTTCCTGTTTTGCCTTGGGTTGCTTTGCGCCGTGCTTTTTTAAGCACCATTGGTAAACCAGCGGTCATAAAAACCACTTCATCGGCAATTTCAGCAACCCGTTGATTAAGGAACCCCTGCTCATCCCTGAAGGCTCTGGCCATCGCATTGGCGGGGACGATTCCCATGCCAACTTCATTCGACACGAACACCACGCGCGCCTTGGTCTTCTTCAAGCTATTACAGAGCATTTCAATCTCTGCCCGCACGTCCAGCTTCACAATCATCAGATTGCTGAGCCAGATCGTGAGGCAATCAATCAGGATAAACCGCCCCTTGCCATCAATCGTCTGAAGCGCTCCAACCAAATCCAGCGGAACTTCAAAAGTTTCCCATCCCTGTCCCCGTTGCTGGCGGTGGGCTTCAATGCGCCGGTCCATTTCCTCATCTGAGGCCTCGGCCGTCGCCACATAAAATTTTTGTCCCTTCGCCAGGCTTTCCGCATAGCGGCTTTTGCCCGACCTTGCCCCACCGAGAACGAGAAGCGTGCTCATGATCCTGCCTTTGGAATGCGTGCAATGAAATGGCCGCGCATGGCATTTGGCCACTCGCGGAATGGAACTTCGCCCGTAAGCGTCGCACCATGCAAATCAAACCAGGCAAGAATGGCTTCCGCCTGAGTCCGTTCCGGCACATGGTCGCCGGTAAAATAGCTGAAGCGCTGATCGTCACGCAAAACCACGCTGCAATGGCGCTTGCAATTCCACAGGCAGGCCTGGGTTTCAATCCTGATGTCGTCGCGGCGCGCCTCGGCAACCACGACCCTCATGTGATCGATCAGGGTTTGTCCGCCAGTCCGCCCGTCAGCGCCTGTGGCTTCGCTCGCTGAAAATCGGCAGGTGGTGCAAAAAACCAGGGAACGCATGGGCTTGCTTGGATCCTTCAGGGATTGCTAAGGTCGTGAGACTTCAATGGTGGCAAAGCGCCCACCTGTCAACGCAAACGAAAGCGACATGAATTACTCCCGCATCGCCTTTTCCGCCGCCGATACCCCCGAGGCCCGCAAAGCCATGTCCCGGCTGGCCAAACGCTATGGTAATGCCGCCGCTGAAACGGCCGATGTGGTTGTGGCGCTAGGTGGTGACGGCCACATGCTGCAAACCCTGCACCGCTTTGTTTCAACGGGCACCCCCATCTATGGCATGAACCGGGGCTCCGTAGGCTTTCTGATGAACGACTATACGGAAAGAGAATTGCTCGAACACTTGCACGCGGCAGAGCTCACCGTCATCCGGCCTCTGCGCATGGTGGCCACCGATGAAAGCGGCAAATCCCACAAGGGCATTGCCTTCAACGAAGTGTCCCTGCTCCGCCAGCGTTCGCAGGCCGCCAAGCTGCAAATCTCCATTGACCACAAGGTGCGCCTTGAGGAATTGATCTGTGATGGTCTTTTGCTGTCAACGCCTGCGGGCAGCACCGCCTACAATCTTTCCGCTCACGGACCGATCCTGCCGGTGAATGCCCCGCTCCTCGCTTTGACGCCTATCAGCGCCTTCCGGCCCCGGCGCTGGCGCGGAGCTGTCCTGCCCCACGACGCCAAGGTGACAATTGCAGTTCTGGAACCGGATAAGCGCCCGGTGGCTTCCGTTGCCGATCACGTCGAAGTGCGGCATGTAAAGACCGTGGAAATTGCCGAGGACAAGAAGCGCTCGGCAAAAATTCTTTTCGATCCCGGCCATAGCCTGGCCGAGCGCGTCCTCAACGAACAATTCAAGTTCTAGGCCGCGCGTACCATATCGGCCCGCAGGCGCTTGGCAATCTTGCGCACCCGGTCTTCCGCGAAACGGCCAATGAATTCCAGATTCTTGCTGCGCTCAGTGCTTTGCATGTTTTCATAGCGCGTCATCAGTGCCTCAATCAAGCGCCGGCCGAAACTTTCGGGGTCAAGCGGAAGCCCTTCTTCCTTTGCATCCTTCATCACATCACAGGCAGCCATCAGCAGACCATAGCAGGATTGCGGCAGGCCGGACTTGCTGTGCAGTGATTTCAACCCCATCAGCCCGCAGCCAAACATGAGTTCATGCGCGCGCGCCAGCCCCACCCCGGAAAGATGGGCCAGCGACCATTGCACCACTTTCATTTCGCCAATCGCGGCCGAGCGCAGAATCATTGAAGGAGTGAGCATTTTTTTGGAGACAAGAAAGGGAATGGCGCGCGCCAGTTCCTCGTTGCTGGCTTCAACCAGAATCCGCAAGATTGCGGTTTCTTCTGCATCGGCAACAAGCTCGGTCGCATCATTGTCCGCCATCCAGCCGCGCTCTGCCATCAACTGCTGCATGCGATTGGAAGCACGCTTGGCTTGTAAAATGCGGATATCAAGCGGCAGGTTTGGGCGGCCAAGCAAAAGCTCGGTCATCTCGGGTGCTTGGCCAAAGCGTGCATAGAGTGTGTGATAGACCTTATCATCAAAATGCAGCGCTCTATTCTCAAACAAGCGTAGACAAACATTGAGCGGCGCTGATTTAACCGCATAGGCCAGGGACTCCGGCGAAAGATCGGACCGCAGCACAACGGTTTGCTGGCGCGGCACATCACCCACTCGCAAAACCGCCAGCATGTGCCAATGATTGAGTGCGGGCGTTGCCGCAAGGAATGGCAATGCAACATCATCATCATCGGCAATGATGGAAAACAGGATATCCGCATTGAGGTTGGAATGGCCAATCAGGCCATTGGCCAAAGCGCGGCGAACCTCTTTGATGGGGTCCACCGAGAGCTTCAAGACCACTGGCACCACTTGAGAGCAGTCGGCTTTTGAGGTTTCTTCGGCGCTCATGAGTGCCGCAAGCTGCGTGGCGAGCTTGGTGCGCGCCATCGCATCGCCATTCTCAATAACGTCCATGAATACGCTGGTGTCGAGGCCGGACTTAGATTCACTACGCATAAAGGGGAGCCAATCAATTCACCATCTGATTGGCTCAGGCTAAGTGCCAAGCCTTAATAATTGGTTCACCATGTCTCTTCACACACCTTTAAGCGGCTTAGAGCACGCCCGCCTGGTGCAGTTTGAACTGCAAAAGTTCGAGATCAAATGGTTGCATGATGAAGTCAGCCGCCCCTTCCAGAATGGATTGGCCGATCTCTTCGGCATCGGGTTTATCAGCATAAAGTATCACTACGGGCTTTTTACCGCGCGCCGACTTGCGCATCCGCCGGATAAAATCACTGGGAGCCATGCCTTCGGGCGATGCCGCCATCACCACAACATCAGGCGAATTATCGTTGCAATATCTGAGGCCCTCATCGGCAGCGGAACTTTCAGCAAAATTCAGACCGAGATCGCCCAACAGCAGCGAAACGCGCTTGCGCTCAGTAACGTCCTTGTCGATCAAAAGGCACCTAACCATTGCGAGTCTTCCTTGTCTTTCTGACGAAAGCCCTGTTCCCCAAAAACTCCGCCGTCCGACTCCTGAGCCCCTCATGGTTAATGAGACGTTAAACACCTTATCCACAGTTTTTCCACAGGACTTAAACTACTGACAACGAACCACAAATAAAGGTTGTCAACAGGATTTAAAACTATGGCGAGAATGCGGCGTTCTACTCCTGTTCAGGGCTCTTGGCGCGACTCAGGCGCGTTTCGGGATAATGCACGGCTGCAACAGTTGATTATGGATCCGGCCTGCGCATCCGCCAGACATCGTCGATTGTGGCATATTCCGCATAACCAAGGCGCGAGATCATTTGCATGGCGCCACTGTTCACCCGGCCATTTTCAATGAACCGGTCATCAATGTGAATACCAATGACGCGGCCTACCACGAGCCAATTGGAAACCTTGCCCTCTTCGTCGGGCAATTCCATGGTCTTGTGCAGGCGGCACTCCAGATTAGCTGGACTCTCAGCAACACGTGGCGCTTCGATGAGTTGGCAAGGGGCTTTCGTCAACCCGGCAAGAACAAATTCATCCACATGGGACGGCACAACTGATGAGCTCATATTCATGGCTTCACGAATGGAATAAGTAGCAACATTCACCGCAAATTCGCCAGTTGCTTCAATATTCCGTAAACTGTCCTTGTAGCCGGAGGACCCGAAAACAACGTAGTGGGGCCGCTCGGAAACCACATTGAAAAAACTGTAGGGCGCCAGATTGGCAATGCCGTCCGCTGAAAGGGTTGATAGCCAGCCGATAGGCCGGGCAACAAGCGATTTGAAGGGATCGACTGCAAACCCATGATCATTGCGGATGGCATCATAGAACATGTCAGATAGACCTCAGCAGGCCGGGCAATTCGGCGATGCTGTGAAGCGTATGATCGGCAAGATGGGCAATGTCTTCATGGTCGGCGTTGCCCGTGAGCACTCCAATGGCCAAGCCCGCACCGCCGTTGCGCGCCTCCTCCATATCATGCGCATTGTCGCCCACCATGGCAATCTCCGACGGTTTTAATCCCACGGTTGAAGCAAATCTACGAATCATGTCGCCCGATGGCTTGGGGGTTGGCACCGTGTCAGCGGCAATCACCTCGTCAAACAAATCCAAAACACCGAGATGGTTCAGATGATTGCAGGCGGAATAGTGGCTGTCGTTGGTGGCAAGGCCCAAATGAAATTTCATCGCCTTGAGTTCTTGAAGAAGCGGTACAAGCGGCATCAGGGGCTTCAACAGGGATTTGGAAAGTGGTGCGTAGTCCACATCGATCATGCGGACTTTTTCCAGAATCTCCGCTTCATTCAAATCTGGCCACCAATACTCAATGAGTTGGCGTGTCGTGCCCGCGGCCAGAATGGAATTGGCGTGAAAACCCTCCGTATCCGGATTATATCCCACCCGCTCCATCATCCTGTTGGCCTCGGTAGGCTCAATGCCAAACTGCTCGCACAGCATCTGGCGGTAGATCGGGACCCAGGTGCCATTCACATCAATCAGTGTGCCGTCCTTGTCAAATAGAACGCCGCGGATCGTCATGCTTGCCCCCAGCGCGTGAGAAGCGCCTGCGGGTCGGGCCGCGGCCTGTCTTCAAGTGGCGCAGTTGTCGTTCCAATACAAACAATGCCTGACACCCGTTCAGTTCCCCTGAGTCCCATCGCCGCAATGGTTTCCGAATCATAGGCCACCCAGTCGGTCTGCCATTGGGCATCAAAACCCATGGCCGCTGCCGCGAGCACAATATTGTAACATACGGCAGCCGACGAGAGCACCTGCTCCCACTCCGGTATCTTGACGTGTGGGGCCGCAGTCGAAACCACCACAATGATCACCGGTGCCCGCATGAACAACTCCCGCTGAAAGGCGACGCTTTCCTCGCCATGGTCCGGGTGAAGGACTTGCCACCTCTTGGCAAAGGCTTTTCCAATTTCGACCCGGGCTTCACCTTCAAACAGCACAAAGCGCCAAGGTGTGAGCTTGCCATGGTCGGGAACCCGTACCGCCACCTCCAGAATTTCGGAAACTTGCGCTGGACTAGGCCCCGGCAGCCCTAAAGCCTTGACCGAGCCTGATTTTCTGGTTTTGAGGAAGTTCATTGGAGACGAGAGATCGTTCAGTTTTGTCATGATTCCGGCAATGTGGCGGCTGAAGCCCAAAAACGCAATGATTTCAATTGCCCCATCTTCATTAACTAAAAATTAAGTATGCCATTGCCCTGCGCCTTGGGCCTGTGCTTTGGTTCAGTCACCGGCCGGAAGGCTGGGGGAGTAGAGTAAAAGGGGACGACAGCATGCACGACGACAGCACCCGTGCACTGCAAATCCGCCGTCAGAAAAGCGCGAAATCCGCGGCTCTTCTGACGGCGGTTCTATTTCTGGCCCTCGCCATGCCAGTTGCCTCTACGGGGGCTTATGGCGCCTCCAAGACAATAGATGAAACAGCGCTGGCAATTGAAGCGCCTGGCTTCCAGGACAAAGTTGCCCATGATATTGCCATTGAAATTGTAAAGCCCGGAAACGAAGGTTTGGAATTCACCGCTAGGCTTTCAGAATCCGGCGGGTTGATCGAGCGCGACATCACCTGGACCCTGCGCGATGCGCAAGGAGCCGTAGTTTACGATAAGAGCACAGAACTTGCCCATATCGCCATACCACCCGGAGATTATACGATTCAGGCGCTCTACGGCTCTGCGAGCTTTTCGCAAAACCTGACCCTCCTTCGAGGCAATCGCCTGATTTTCAGCTTCGTGCTTGATGTCGGCGGAATTCGCGTCCTGCCCCGCGTAAAGGGGTTGGGCCTTGCTCCCACCCAATCCCAGTCACTTGTCTATGCCCTCTCCGGATCCGACAAGGGCAAGCTCATCACCATTTCCAAAATGCCGGGAGAGATCCTCCGTGTGAAAGCCGGTGACTATCGCATCGAAAGTCGGTTTAACACAGGTAATGCCGTAGCTGTGGCCGACGTGCACGTTAAGCCTGGGGTGATGAGCGCCGTTGAAATTGACCATGCCGCGGGATTGGCACGGCTCTCCTATGTGGGCGCACCCGACGCCAATGTATCGTGGCTGGTAATCAATGATCATGGCGAAGCTCTTCCCGCCATCTCGGGCTTGTCAGCAAATGTTGTGTTGAAGCCCGGCTCTTACGTTGCAAAAGCGCAGATTGGCGATGAGTTTCTAACGGCAAGTTTTGATATTTCGGCCGGCCAGCAACGCGACATCCTGCTTGGAAATTAGACACTTCCATAGTTTTACAAAGCTGTCACACTGACCGGGATTGATGGCCGGCGCCGCGCCCGATCGCTCCATAAGTTTCGAAGAACTTTATCATTGCATGAAGCCCGGAGAATTGCTCAATGGCAGCGCACCATCTGCCATGCTTCAAGCTTGAGAGATGGCCACACCGAAAAGCTTTGCCACGCAATTACAATGAGGACCAATCTTGAGCAAAACCATGAAAGCCGCCGTACTTCGCAAAATCGGAGCAGGACTTGCAATTGAAACCGTGGCGCGGCCCGAACCCGGCCCCCGCGAAGTACTGATCAAGGTCAAAGCCTGCGGAGTTTGCCACAGCGACTTGCACGCCGTTGAGGGAGACTGGACGCCTCATCCCACACTCCCGCTCATTCCCGGCCATGAAGTCACGGGCCATGTGGAAGCAATGGGCGAAGACGTAGAGGATTTCAAAAAGGGCGATCGCATTGGCGTGCCGTGGATGTTCTGGTCCTGCGGCACCTGCGAATTTTGTTTGCAGGGCATGGAAACCATTTGCCCGCGCACCGAAGCCACGGGCTACAGCAAGCCCGGCGGCTATGCCGAATATATGGTGGCCCCTGCCGCCTTCTGCGGGCACCTGCCTGAACATGTCGATATGAATGCCATGGCACCTATCCTCTGCGCCGGCGTTACCACCTATCGCGGCATCAAACGAACCGGTGCAAGACCGGGACAGTGGCTGGCAGTGATCGGCATCGGCGGTTTGGGCCACATCGCCGTGCAATATGCCAAGGCCATGGGCCTGCGTGTAGCGGCCGTTGATGTCTCAACCGAGAAATTGAATCATGCCAAACGTCTGGGTGCCGAAGTTATGATTGATGCCCGCGAAGGCGATCCCGGTGTGACGCTCAAGGAAAAAACCGGTGGCGGAGCGCATGGCGCAATTGTCACCGCCGTATCGGCAAAAGCCTTTGAACAATCCGTAACAATGTTGAGACCAGCAGGAACGGTCTCCTTCATCGGACTTCCAGGCGGCGACGCAGACCAGATCCGCCTGTCGATCTCCGGGATCGTCAACAGTGAAATATCCGTGCGCGGATCAAATGTTGGCTCCCGCCAGGACCTGAACGAGGTCATCGCCTTCGCCGCCTCGGGTCTGGTAAAAGCCGATATCGAAACCCAGCCCTTGGAAAACATCAACGCCATCTTCACCCGCATGAAAACGGGCGAGATTACCGGGCGTGTGGTGCTGGCAATTGGATAATTTCAATTTCTCTTTTCTCGTCGCGCCCTCGAAAAGACAGAATTAATTAGCAATTATAATATGTTACGATACTATATCAGGCCTACTGCCCTTTCTAACCTCACAATTCAGACATGCCATATTTGCATTGATGTACCCCTCGCAAGAGAGTAAATCACCTCCCCTTTGCTGCAGTGCAGCAAAATCAATGGAGATTAATAGTGGCAACACTGACCGCAGAAAAAACCGGCGAGGCGCTAGACGATTCGGCCATCCACCTCAACGGCCACAAACCGCCAAGTTTCTGGATACTTACCCTAGGTTCCATCGGTGTGGTTTATGGCGATATCGGAACCAGCCCCCTCTACGCCGTGCGCGAAGCGATCCTCGCCGCCACTGGCAAGAACGGCACTCCCACCGAACCTGTGGTTCTTGGCGTTCTCTCCCTCATCATCTGGGCCCTTATCCTTGTCGTCACCGTAAAATATGTCGGCATCCTGCTGAACGCCGACAACAAGGGCGAAGGCGGAACCCTTTCGCTCATGGCCTTAGCCCAGCGCGTAATGGGCAATAAGATGTTCCTCATTCCCGTTCTCGCCATGATCGGTGCGGCGCTATTTTATGGCGACGCAATGATCACCCCGGCAATCTCGGTTCTCTCGGCCATCGAAGGCCTCAGGATCGTGACGCCCGCCTTCGACCCCTATGTATTGCCAATCACCTTGGCAATCATTATCGGCCTCTTCGCTGTCCAGGCCCGTGGCACGGCAAGTGTTGCCGCTCTCTTTGGGCCCATCACACTTATATGGTTCATTGCCATTGCCTTGGCCGGCGTTGTCCACATTGGCGATAACCCCGCCATTCTGTTTTCATTTAACCCCGTCCATGCCGTGAGCTTTCTGAGTTCCCATGGTGTCATTAGTCTTTTCACCTTGGGTGCGGTGTTCCTGGCGGTAACCGGTGCGGAAGCCCTCTACGCCGACCTTGGTCATTTTGGCAAACGCCCCATCCAATTGGCATGGCTTGTCATTGTGCTGCCTGCACTGCTGCTCAATTACCTGGGCCAGGGCGCCCTCATCCTGAAAGAACCCGCAACCCTTGAAAACCCGTTCTTCTTGATGATGCCGGGCTGGGCCCTCATCCCCATCGTGGTGCTTGCCACGGCAGCCACCATCATCGCCAGTCAGGCGGTCATCACTGGTGCCTATTCGCTAACGCGGCAAGCTATCCAGCTTGGCCTTTTGCCCCGTATGGAAATTCGCTTCACCTCGGAAGCCCACGCTGGCCAGATCTATATGCCGCAGGTCAATTGGCTCATCATGTTTGGCGTGATTGCCCTTGTGATCATGTTCAAGTCATCGTCCGCCCTCGCCTCGGCCTATGGCATCGCGGTGACGGGAACCATGGTGGTGACTTCCATGATGGCGATATTCGTGATCTGGAAATACTGGAAGTGGCCGCTCTGGGCAGCGCTCGCCATGATGCTTCCCCTGCTCGCCATTGACATAATTTTCCTTGGCGCAAATTCGCTGAAGGTATTCGAGGGTGGCTATGTTCCGCTGGCCTTGGGCGCCTTGATTATTCTTGTGATGTGGACGTGGCGCCGGGGTTCGCAAATCCTCTTTGCCAAAACCCGGAAGTCTGAAGTGCCGCTTGCTGATCTCGTACGCAGTCTCTCAAAGCACCCGCCCCACTGCGTGCCGGGAACAGCCGTGTTCTTTACCTCTGATCCTGAAAGCACGCCTACCGCGCTCCTCCACAGCCTGAAGCATTACAAGGTGCTGCATGAGAACAACGTGGTGCTCACCATCCGCACCAGCGATAGTCCGAGCGTTGCACCGGAAGATCGCGTGAAGATTGAAAAGCTGAACGATCTCTTCAGCCGCCTCACCCTCAGCTATGGTTACATGGAAACGCCCGACGTGCCTAAGGCACTTGGCCTAGCCCGCAAGCTCGGCTGGAAGTTCAATATCATGACGACGTCATTCTTCCTGTCGAGGCGCAGTGTCAGGGCTTCAAAGCACGAGGGCATGCCCGTCTGGCAGGACAAGCTGTTCATCGGCTTGGCGCGCAACGCCAATGACGCCAGCAGCTATTTCCGCCTGCCGACCGATCGCGTGGTGGAAGTGGGCAGCCAGATTACAGTTTAACACAAAGCAAATTCCCGCTGCTTGTCATGCCGCAGGCAGCGGGATGAATTCTTTCTCGTCACCAGGCACAATGGCAAAGCGTGCCCGCTTCCAGTCTTCCTTAGCCGCTTCAATCCGTTCCTTGGAAGAAGACACAAAATTCCACCAGATATGGCGGGGGCCGTCCATCGGTTCACCACCTAGCATCATGAAGCGGGCATCGGAATGCGCCGTTATCGTAATTGCATCGCCGGGGCGGAAAACCAGCAACTGGTTTACGCCATAAACCTGCCCGGCAATTTCCAGCGAACCTTCCGCGATATAAATCCCGCGCTCTTCATGCTCAATGGGCAATGGCAGCTTGGCCCCTGAGCGAAGCTTCACATCGGCATAAAACAAATCCGAATGGGTTTTAACCGGTGAAGAGGCTCCATAGACGGAGCCCGCAACAACCCGCACCTCGCGGCCATGATCGCTGATGAAAGGCAATGCCGACGTTGCAACATGTTCAAAGGCAGGCTTGGTTTCCTCATGGGCTTTCGGCAGCGCCACCCAACTTTGAATGCCAAACACCGTGCGCGTCCGTGCCCGCTCCAAGGCCGGCGTGCGCTCGGAATGCACAATGCCCTTGCCGGCGGTCATCCAGTTCAATTCACCGGGCGCTATCTGCTGCTCCGATCCCAGGCTATCCCTGTGATACATCTTGCCGTCAAACAACCAGGTCACGGTGGAGAGGCCGATATGCGGATGCGGCCTCACATCCTGGCCCTGTCCCGCCTGCATGACGATTGGACCAAACTGGTCAAAGAAAATAAACGGCCCTACCATTTGCCGTTGCGCCGAAGGCAGCGCACGCCTGACTTCAAATCCGCCGATATCACGCACCCGTGGGATGATGACCATCGGCAGCGCATCCGCAGCAGCAGCGTCTCCGGGCAAAGGATCAGGAATGTGAGGCAGTGTCATGTTTTTCCTCCAACAGCTTTGCGCACCAAAGGTGCAACTTCTTTGCCCATCAGTTCAATCGCCCGCAGCATATCCCTGTGCGGCAACGAACCCAAACCCATCTGCACTAGGATGCGGTCATTGCCGAATATCTTGTGCAACCCAATGATTTTGTCAGCCACGTCTTTCGGATTGCCGATGATGAGATGCCCGCTAGGACCACACGAGGCGTCAAACTGTGCCCTGGTCGTGGGCGGCCAGCCGCGCTCGTGCCCGATCCGCGTCATCACTTCTTGATAGCCGGGAAAGAATTGTTCCCGCGCCTGCTTTGCGTCATCTGCCACAAAGCCATGCATGTTGAGGCTGAGGCGCAAATCCTTTTTGCCCGCCCGCTGCCCGGCCTCACGATAAAGATCAGCATGCGCCTTGAAGCGCGCCGGCTCTCCGCCAATGATGGCCAGCGCCATGGGAAAGCCAAGGGTTCCCGCCCGCACCACCGATTGCGGCGTGCCGCCGACACCGACCCAGATCGGCAAGGGGTTTTGCTTTGCCCGCGGATAAATCCCTGCGTTGTTGAGCGGCGCGCGGATAGTGCCATGCCAGTTCACATGCTCCTGCTCGCGCAGCTTCAGCAGCAGATCGAGCTTCTCGGAAAACAGTACGTCGTAGTCATTGAGATCATAGCCGAACAACGGAAACGATTCGATGAAGGACCCGCGTCCCACCATGATTTCGGCCCGTCCATCGGAAAGCAAATCTAGCGTGGCGAAATTCTGATAGACCCGCACGGGATCATCGGAAGAAAGAACCGTAACCGCCGACGTGAGCCGGATGTTTTTGGTGCGTGCCGCAGCCGCCGCCAGCACAACGGCCGGAGCCGAAGCCGCATAGTCCGGCCTGTGGTGCTCGCCCACCCCATAGACATCAAGCCCGACCCGGTCGGCCAGCTCGATTTCCTCGATCAGATTATTGAGCCGCTGCCCCGCCGAAATCGTCGGGCCAATATCGGCAAAGGTGTACATCCCAATGTCCATGGGAAGCATATGTAGCGGCTTCGATTACCGTTCAAGTATCAGGGTTGTTGCTACAAAGACATCAATCACCCGATGGTTGAGAGTGGCGCAACAACCACGATTACTTTACTGGCTCATGAGAACTTGGCCAGAAACTTTAGAACTTCGTGGTCTGGGTAAATTCCACTCTTCGCATGTTGACTGTCGGCCCAGTGCTTCAGCTTTTCAACGGTTTCATGCCAATCGCAGTCGTGATTATCGAGCATTTTGGTCGGGACGCCAGTTGTCATGAGCTGCATGGTCTTCCGCCACAAGCTATTGAGTTGGCCACGCGGAGTATTGAGTTCATGTTGATAAAGACTTGTTCTTCCGATATTCATGATTCTCTCCAAAATAGTTGCTATCCCATGATCATATGAAATTATGGCAAGCGCTGCCGGACTTTCATACTTCACGTCAAATCCGGCGCTCTAGCCTCATCGCCAGCACTGAAATCGCATCCACCAGTGTCGTCAGTTTCCAGGCCCGCCCACAAGCAGGCTTACTCATCTCTTCAACTAC
>JAHFPK010000285.1:0-3038 GCA_023266715.1 Hyphomicrobiales bacterium
AACGCCGTTTCGCTGAGCGCATGTCGGAACGGGCGGAAGAACTGGATACAGCCGATTCGATGCCGGTGATGCCGGAGGCTGAATTGGCCATGGACCTCAGCCGGCTCAAAAAGTGCCTGGCACTGCTCCCCGAGGACCGCCAGGACATGGTGCTTTTGGCCTATTATCAGGGCTGGACCCGGGACGAGCTTGCGGCCCAATACAAACGTCCCGCAACGACAATCAAAACCCTATTACGCCGTAGTCTTACGGTTCTCAAGGAATGCCTCGATGGCTGAATCCGATGACAGGGAAGAACTGGCCGCCGAATTTGCCCTTGGCACATTGAGTGCCATGGAACGGCAAGAGGCGGAATCGCTCATGGTTGGGGATACCGAGTTTGCGGGCATGGTTAGGGCATGGGAGCGACGGCTCATTCCCTTGGCGCTGGCGCTTGAACCCGTTGAAGCGCCACCCCGCATTCGTGGAGCCGTCATGAAAGCCATTGAGGGAGATGCGGCAGGCGCGGATACCGTTCTGGCATGGAAGCGTAAAGCAACCGCATGGCGCTGGGCAACGGCAGGTGCAAGTGCCATTGCAGCGTCGCTCGCGGCCTTCCTGCTAGTAGGCAAACTCTCAGTGCCACTCACTGACCAGCGCTATGTGGCGGTGCTGCAGGCGGAAGGGCCCGAGCCTGCGTTTCTTGCCTCAATTGATTTGGCCAATGGCAGCATCAGCGTGCGAACCATGGGTGCCGCACCCCAGCCCGGCAAATCCTATGAACTCTGGGCCCTGGGCGGCGGGCGCGACAAGCCGCAATCCCTCGGTGTGATCGATGCCTCGTTCCGGATACCGGCAAGCAAGCTTGGAAAAATCGACCCGGCGATCATGAGCGATACTTTATTCGCCGTGAGTCTGGAGCCTGAAGGCGGTTCGCCCACCAATCAGCCTACGGGGCCTGTTATGTTTACCGGTAAGCTGGTGGCCACCGAGTGACTTATCCACACCGGTTGCCCCATTGTAGCCTTAAAGTATCCCTTTCATCGTGCGGTTGATTCGGTGTGGGCGGTTGATGGGTGGCTTGATTACGCGTCGGTCAGTGTTGCAGTTATTGGCGTTGCCCCTTGTGGGCTGTGCGGCGGAGGGCGCGCGCTATCAACCCAATGAAGTTGTCGGTGCCAAAAACAGCGGCACTATTTACGTCTATCGCCCACTTACGGAACTGGGTTTGCGCGGCGAAGATCCCTTTGTATCCATGGCGCATAAATCCTATGGGCGCATGCGGGCGGGTTCCTTTATTGCAGCGACATTCCCCGAAGGCGAGGTGGATGTTACCGTCCGGCAAAGTGTCCTGTTTTTTGTGCCCACCATACCCAAGACAGTTACGATTACCGTGGTTCGTGGCAGCCAATCCTATGTGCGGGTTGACCAGACCATTGACTCGGTGGGCGTCACGGGCGGCACAACTGTCATGCAGTCAATTGAAATTGAGGAAGTGCCATTCAATATCGGCCAGGCGGAATTGGCAAAGACGCGGCAAAATATCTGAGCGGCGCAAATTCCCGGAATCATGACGCATTTGAGGAGCGTGGCCCCAGCGATCAACCATAGTAATGTCGCCAGCGCATGATCAGGTTAAGTGGGCACCGGTTAACCGTCCGATCACGCGCCAGCAATTAATCGACGATCACGTTCATCACCTTGGGTCAATTTGACCCAAGGTGATCGTGATCTAGAATTTGGAGACGTGCTGATGGCGAAGATCGAAGATTTGAAAAAGCAGCGTTTGGCAGCACTCAAGGCAACCGAGGCAGGCCCGCCGAAACGCACCTCCAACCAGTTCTTCGGGGTTGGCCCCATCACCGATGCCACAACCGATGAAGTTGATAGCCGCCTCCTGCGTTTTGAATTCGAGGCGTGGCTTGAGAAGAACTACCGCAAGCTGGACGATAAGGGGCGCGATCTCGGGCCCTTCACCGTGGCTGAAATCGCCCGCAGCATGCACCGGGGTTATCCGGCGGACAAATTTCTTGCCGACATGATGCGCGAAATCCATCGTTACTTTGAATTTCCGAAGAGCAACAAGATGGCGGTTGGACTTGGCGGCGGGCACAGCGGATTTACCGTCTGCCTGATGCACATGATGAATGCGACGGACGAGAGCCAGCATCTGTTTGTGGATACGCCGGAACCTGAATCGGAGGTGGCGAAGGGCGGTGGGTTTTTCCGCCAGTCCTGGGGCACGCAAGTCATTGAGCTCCAGCGCTATGCCCGCAATGGCAATGAAAAGCGCGTCCATTTTGCCAGCGAGGAAGGAACCATTCCAAGCGCCGAGCAGCTTGAGAAAATGGGGATCAAGATTTTCGTAGGCGTGGGCCATGAAACCACGGGGGCCACCACCTATACGCTTTCCGATATTACAAACCTGTTGGAGTGGATTGAGCGTAACCCAACCGAGCATCACGCGGTGCTTGATGCGACCTCCATGCTTGGGGCCATGCCCTGGGGAGAAAAGATTGTCCGCCGGGTGGTGAGCGAGTGCTGCCTGTTCATGCCATTCCAGAAAGCCATTGGCGGCATATCCGGTTACTATGTTGCTTCCTTTACACCGCAAGCGCTGGCGTTGATCGAGGCCAATCAGAAGAATCCGTCATGGGCCATTCCGCGCCAGTTGAAGATTGTGGCGCCGCTTGACGCGAAGCGGCCACTGACGGGCGAGCGCAGCGTGAATGTTGGCCCGATTTACGATCCGGCTCAGGACAAGATGCTGGGGGGCGTGATCAACACCTATAGCACACTGGCTTTTGCCGAGACGACATTCGGCCTGTTGCGATCGGAGCGGCGGCTGGGTTCGGTTTCCGATCTCAACCGGCGGTCCACTGCGAACCGCGCGGCGATCAATGAGTGGGTGGCGACCCATCCCATGCTGGAGCTTGGGGTTGCCGAGCCGGAGCGGCGGGGTGCGGCGGTCACGCTTTTGAAAGTGAATGACAAAGACATCACCGATGCCGCCATCCATGCACGGATCATTGCACGCTCAAAGCAGATTTTAGGTTATG
>JAHFPK010000285.1:3048-3989 GCA_023266715.1 Hyphomicrobiales bacterium
GAGGGTTTGACTCATCCCGATAGCACACACGAGCGCGGGCTTGATGTGGCGCGTTATGTGAATGCGTTTCCGGGAACACCCGGCGATTATCGCGCCTGGATTGGTGGCATTCGTGCGCCGGAAGATGTGACGGCGCTCCTGGATAATCTTCACTACGCTTACCTGCGCGCAAAAATCCTGGTGCTGGAAGAAGAGCTGGCAAGTCTTGGTGAAAAATTTCCGCCGCCCAATGATACGGGTGGGCGCCAGCGCATGGATGATCCAACTCGGGCTTACAAGATATTGGTGTGTGATCTCGTCGGTCTTAAGATTGGTAAAGACGGCAAGCCGGATCATAGTGCGGTTCGCGCTTACATAGAAGGGAAGGGCGGGGTGTTCCATGACGGACCGCTGGGCAATGAAGCGAAGCTTGCCAAGGGTAAGCTGCATTTCTTCTATCAGCCGCAGCTCGGCACGGAGGCGGAATTATTGTCCATTACGAATTCCGGCCAGTATGACGCCGTGATTGCGGCGGCGACCTTTTTGCCAAAAGCTTCAGTATTCAAACTCGGCGGGGTGCGCATCGGGGCGGGCACGGGCAACATGGCTTGCGCCACGTGGGGCGGGGGCGGTGGCGAGGGCGGCGAGGCCGTGTTGATGAACACACCGAGCTTCAACAGCCGGGCGACGGCGCAGATGGCGCTGAAGGCTATGCTGAAAGTGGCGCCCGATTTGAAGGTTGATGAACTCCATGCTCGCGTGGTGGCCGGCGAGTTTGATACGGCGCGCAACCTCAAGGAATTTCCCACGGAAAAGCTTGAAGGCAAAAAGATTGCGGTGATTGGCTACGGCAATATTGGCCGCGAGGTGGCCAAGCTTTGCAAGGCTTTTGGCATGAAGGTTTCCATTCACGCGCGGCTACGGCACCAGGAATGGATTGAATCGGAAGGCTTTGAATTTGC
>JAHFPK010000037.1 GCA_023266715.1 Hyphomicrobiales bacterium
ATCGCAGATAAAATGCTTGATTTGGAGCAACAGGATCAGAACCAGAACGGCATTGTTTGTCATCATGACACCATGGTTAGGCAAACTTGTTGACGAGATCAATACATCTGAATGCACTAGTTTTCGCGCTGCTCCATTCCCTTGTTGACGGCTGCACGGCGGATGCAAGGCAGCACGTGCAGACATTTGAGAAACCTGTTATGTTATTGTCATACTTCTTCGATTTGGTATCTTTGCAGATTTCAATTTTCGACCTCGACTGGGATGAAACCCTGTGCGAGGTTCCAACGCAGGGTGGTATGCAACGTGGCCGATGATGCAATGAGTTTGGATATCGTTGACATGGACAGTGGAATTACAAATGTCCTGCTGTCCGGGCGCATGGATCTCCAGGGAGCTCTCGCCGTCGACAAGCAATTCAGCGCCATTGCGGATGAGAAGAAAAAAGTCGTGATCGACTTGTCAAAAGTAACATTTTTGGCTTCGCTTGGCATCAGGACATTGATCATGAGCTGCAAAACGCTAGCCAGCAAGGGCGGCGACATGGTGCTTCTCAATCCCCAGCCCAATGTGGAAAAGGTGCTGCGGACAAGCGGTGTGGACACAGTGATCAAAATCGTCCGTGACATGAATACGGCGGCGGCAATTTTCAGCAGGTGAGTGCAGTTCACAAGCAGCACGCCCATCATTCCAATATCTGGCGCAGGGCATTTGTCGGCACCATGGAAGGTATCTCTGCTGCCGCGCACTGGGTTGACACAATCGCAGCCGACCAGCAGTTGCCGGAGCAGATTTTGTTTGCATTGCAGGTGTGTCTCGAGGAATTACTCACCAATATTGTTCGCCATGGAGGAACCGAAAGCAGCGGCGATCTGTCAGTGGTGCCGATCCCTCCCCTGAATGTGGAAATCAGTATCAGCACCGGCGCTCAACGTGTAAGCATGACCGTCGAAGATGATGGAAAACCGTTCGATGTCGTGAATGCGCCAGCCCACCGAATCGATCAGCCGTTAAGTGCGATTGAACCCGGTGGGCTCGGCATTCAGCTCATTAGGAATTTCGCCAGCTCAATAAAATACGAACAGGCAGGGCTTGGTAATCGCGTCGTCGTTGAGTTTTTGCTTTAAATGAATTGACCGACTAAGCATGCTCCTGTGATGAGTGATATTACTGAATTTGGCGCTTCCAAACAAAACCACCTCCATGCCGAAGCCCTGGAAGTGGCACTGAAGTCACTCCCCCAGGTCCACCTCAACTCGGGCGAAATACTGGTTCAGCAGGGTGAAGCCAGCGACGCTGCGTTTTTTCTGAAACAAGGTACCGTAACCGTCTATGGCGAAACACTCTTTGGGTCGGTACCGTTGGCCACCATTCATGCCCCGCAACTCATCGGTGAAATTGGCGTTCTTGCCGACCTGCCACGCACGGCAAGCGTCAAGGCCGTAACACCCACCACAGTGTACCGGATAAGCCGGTCTGCGCTTCTTGAGATTGGCCGGAAAACTCCAGATTTGCTGCTTTTTATTATTGGGCAGCTGGGACGTCAGCTCGACGGCGTGAACCGGGCCGTGAGCCTTTACACCAATGCCCTCGCAGCCCTTGAAAAGCGGGAATTTGACTCGCGAATTTTGGAACAACTGGAAAATCCTCCCCTGCAACTGGCGGATTTTTCCGCCGCCTTCCGTCGTTTTGCCAGCCAGATCCTTGATAAGCGGCGCCAGCACGATGAATTGGCAAGTGCGGCCATCATCCAGCAGTCATTCCTTCCAAAAACCTCCAATTTGGCCGCAGCCGACGGCGCTCTTGATCTCCATGCGCAAATGCGGCCCGCCCGGGAGGTTGGCGGCGATTTCTACGACTTCTTCATGCTGGACGCGGATCATCTCGCGATAGCAATTGGCGATATCTGCGGCAAGGGCATAGCAGCGAGCCTCTTCATGGCTGTTGTGGTCACCGTCCTGCGCACCGCCGCCCATGAGGAAAAGGGTGTGGCATCAACAATATCACGCGCCAATGCTCTTCTGTGCCGGGACAATGCAGCGTCGATGTTTGCCACGGTCTTCTATGCCGTTTTGAACCTGCGCACCGGGCTTCTCGAGTATTGCAATTGCGGTCACAATGCCCCCTTCCACCTTCTCACCTCTGGTGAAACCCGCAGCCTCCCGGCCACTGGATTACCTTTGGCACTTTTTGCGGATCGATCACCAGCAATGGCCAGCGTGACACTTTCCGGTTCCGATACCCTGGTCCTGTTCACCGATGGCGTTACTGAAGCCATGAACCCGTCTCAGGAAGAACTTGGTGAAGCCGCATTCATCGAAACACTTGTCGGTTCCTCTGACCTGCCGCCTGCCGAAATTGTTTCGCGCATTTTCTCTACCGTCGATTCATTCTCACAGGGAACAGAACAGACGGATGACATTACCTGCATCGTGGTTCGGCGCCGGCCATCCATTTGACGGTACCGGAAGATATGTGATTATGTTTGGCTGAACCCACGCAGATCATAGCATAAATTCCAGGAAAATTTGAAATGAGATGTCTTGTCGTTGCCGACCTGCACTATTCCCTGCCGCAGTATGATTGGGTCATAAACGTTGCCAAGCGCTTCGACCTAGTTATCATCGCCGGAGACCATCTCGACCTGAGCTCTTTGGTCGAGGGCCGGGCCCAAACCGTTGTCATCCGCAAATACATCGAACTTCTGCGCAGCAAGACACAAGTCATCACATGCTCAGGCAACCATGACCTCGATTCACGGGATGGGTCGGGCGAAAAGGTTGCGAAATGGATCAGCGACATTGGGCTGAGTGGCGTGCCCTCGGACGGGCAATCATTTATCCTTGAGGACACGCTCTTCACCATCTGCCCGTGGTGGGACGGCCCGCTGACTCGCGAGAAGATAGGTGCGCAACTGGCAGCCGACGCCCTGAAGCGGACCGGGCGCTGGTTCTGGGTGCATCACGCCCCATCTGACAAGTCTCCCACAAGTTGGGCGGGCAGCAGGTATTTCGGTGACGCCCCGCTTCTCGAATGGATAACCCAATACAAGCCCGACATGGTCTTCTCCGGCCATGTCCACCAGTCGCCGTTCATAAAGGATGGCTCATGGGTTGACCGTATAGGTGATACGTGGGTTTTCAATGTCGGGCAGCAGTTTGGAGCACCCCCCGCTCACATCATTTTCGACACGGAGAAAGACGAAGCGGTTTGGCTTTCGGCAGCAGGATTTCAGTCCATCCGTTTTGATCAGCCGCTCACGCGCCCGCTGCCAAAGCTTGCAACCCCTCCCGCCTGGCTCACATCGCAGGATCCGGCAGGCGGTCAGAACCCGGCATGAATTCAGCCTCCTGCTGGTGAATGAGACTTGCAAGCACGTCGCTCACCATCCCAAGGTGGTTGCCTTGCCCGGCGTACTGGCGCTTCAGGTCAACAAGATAGGTTGTCGCCGAATTCAGCCGCTGCGCGAGAAGGCGGGCGATCACAAAGGCGATCTGCGGGTCAGATTTCAGGAATCCACCGGCATCATCGAAAGCATAGACTGTTGAAGGTTTAAGGACGCGGACAGTAGCCGTATGAGGCGTATCAAGGAGGATCGACATTTCACCAAAGACTGAGCCGGGCTCGCTGACGACAGCCACCTGTGTCTCGCCGCGGACCACTTCTATCGTGCCCTCTTCCAAAACATAGATATATCCGGACCTGCCACCCTCCGTGAGAAGCACCGTCCCAGGAACAACCATCTTTTTTTTCTTGGGATCGCAATTTTCAAGTACCGATTGCATCGCACACACCCTTTCGACCTGTCGCAAAACAGCGACAAAAGTTCCAGACCGCAGAAGATATCGAAAGCATCACTGACTTCAACAGTTAATTCCGCCAGCATCGGAACTGCACAAAAATTCAGCATCCAACGTGACGCGAGTTAACGAAGTGGTTGCCTCTACTTTCTGAAGAGCTTGCCTGCGGCACTTTCCGAAACATCGCCAAGATTGATCAAAACCTGGGCCGCAAGCCTGCGGGCGTTTCTCAAATCTGCCGAGTAGACGATTTTCCGGCCCTGCCGGTGTCCGTCTATCAGGCCACACCGCGTCAGGGCTGCAATATGCGATGACAATGTATTCTGCCGCACCTTGAGCGTCCCCGCGATATCGCCAGCCGCCATCCCATGTTTCCTGCTCACCAGCAGGCGCATCACCCGCCAGCGCGTTTGTTCGCCAAGGGCACGAAGCGCCGAAATGACCTCCAATTCATCCATACTTCGAGAATGATCGATATGAATGACAGCTGTATGACAATTCTTTAAGTTTCCAAGCTGCCAAAAATACGAAGGAGAGGGACTAAACCATGGACGACAAGAAACCAGCAAAGAAGCCAAAGCCCGCCAACCAGATGGAGTTCTCCGGTCGCCTGGAAAGCATCAATATCAACGGTGGCGGAAGCCACTTCCAGTTCGTGGTTGCAAATAAGACCGGCGGCAGTTCTTATTTGCTGGATTCCACCAACCAGCCCAGTTTTGCCACATTGGCGTCACTCGTCACTGCCGCCTACATGGCTGGCAAGAAAATCCACGTAAAGGCTACGCCAAACGGCGATGGATTGCCCTTCGCAAGCGAAATCAGGATCGGTGCAAAGCCAAAGGCCCCCAAGGTCAAGAAGGCAAAACCCGCAAAACGCGTCAAGGGGCCGCTGATTGAGGCCCAGCCTGCGGCTTGATTTTGGCGAGCCAGATGTAACCACGGTAAGGCGCTTCAAAATGAATTGAAGCGCCACTGGCCTTTGCAAGTCTGGCAAGTTCATTTCTCAAATCTGCCCGCGGCGACACATGGAAAAGGTCAAGCCAGCGGAAAAGCATGGTGCGAACGCCGCGTGCCAAGGCCTCACACTGGCCAAAGTCAACAATGTGGAGTTCACCATCGCTTGCCAACAGGCTGAAGGCGTGGCGCAGTGCAGTCTGCCAATCCGGAACCATCGACAGGGTGTAGGAGAAATAGATACGGTCAAACCGGTGCTGGCCAAGCGCAGCTACAGGATCAAATGACGTCGCATCGGCGCAGGCAAAATGCACCCGTTTGTCGAGTCCCATGCGGCTCACGGTGCCAAGGGCTGTCTTCAACATCTCCTGCGATATGTCGATGCCAAATAATTTCGCGTGGCTATAACGCTGCGCCGCGCCAATAAGGTTGCGGCCCGTGCCACAGCCAATCTCCAGGATTGAACCACCTGGAGGCGGAGTCAAACGATCAAGGAGTCGATCACGCCCCAACAAGTAATAGCGCCGGCTGGCGTCATAGAAATGCCGCTGAAACCGGTACATCCGGTCCATGGCTTCGCCATGGCCGGGCAAGCTCTCAATGTGTGCGTTCATAGATATGAAAGCCGCCATAAATGGAAGACCGGTCGCGCTCACCGAGTTCCCGGGAGCGCCCACCGAGATAGCGCCAATGACGCAAGACCTCACCGTCCACGCGGCCCGGAAGAATGGTCTCCGTTCCCGCGGTCCGGAAAATCACTCGCGCCTCGGGCGTTGCGGCACGCGATACGGCGCGCCATAGGGCGTTGAGTTGAATGTCTGTCATCCAGTCCTGTGCATCCAGCAACACAAACCGGTCAACGCTCTTGGCAGGCATGGCTTCCAGTGCGTCGGTCAGGGATATCTGGCTGACCGTAACGCGGCCCGCATTGGCCCGAAGCAGCGCAAATTTGTCTTCAGTCAGGTAGGGCGGCAAAGGGCCGGAAGCGCCCGGTGCATAGCTTCTGCCAAAAGCCTGCCAGGTGAAGTAATTCTCCCTGAGCGAAAAGCCGCAGGTCAGCCGCTCAAGCCGCTTGTGAAGGACATCCGCCATCCGGCCGCCGTCAGCAAGCGCTTCGTATTGCGCCGGCGGAATGCCAAGGCCGTAAAGGGAAACCTTGCGGTCAGTCAGCCATTTGACCAGCGGTCTTTGGAACAATGGGGCGATTTCAGTTTCAAAAAACTGTCTTTGCTGCTCTACCGAGCGGCATTCAAGCAGTGCCTTGAGATCGCAGCCGTAAAGCTTTGCCATGATGTGGCCCATGCCAATAAAACGGCCCAGCAAACCCTTTCGGTAAATATTGCTCTGGAAATGTTTGACCCGCTTTCTGCCGGTCCAACTGCGGCTTTCCCAATATTTGCGGGTGTCGCGATCAATCACGGGACGCAGATAGCGTCCGTAGTCGCGGGTATTTTGACGGTCATCCGCCTCGCCAAAGAACCGATAGAATTCCTGCCAGCCCGGAAGCGCTGCAAGGCCGGCAAGCTTAAGACGCGTCAGCGCCACATGCGTGCGATTAAGGTCAACCGCCGTGACGCGTGCAGGCGAGGCTGTAAGATAGCTCAGCGCATTGCATCCACCCGATGCGATCGTGACAAGATGATGGTGAGGCTTGATCTCCATCGCCGCCATATCCACAACCGGGTCTTCCCAGATTTGCGGGTAGACAAGGCCCTGGAAGGCAAGGCTGAAGATTCGCTCCAACGCACCTTCAAAGCTCAGCATCCGGTTTCGGTGAACAGCATGGCCGACCAAATTGCCACTGCGCGGTGTTTCCATAACCGTGTCGAATGCCATCGCGAATCCTTTCATGAACCAATTGTCAAAATTTGACGACGTCCATAGGCATCCTTTGTGACAGCTATGTCACAGACCCATCTGGCGGCTGTCACACAGCCTTCATCAATCTCGGAAAATAGAGACCAAACAATGCCGCATTCTGGTGAGTCGATGAAAGCCGACGTCTTAACCATACGCCGCTACCGGGCGATTTTCATATCCGATGTCCATCTCGGCACGCGCCGCGCCCAGGCCGCAGCTCTGCTTGATTTCCTGCGCGAGACTGAAAGCAAAAGGCTCTATCTCGTGGGCGACATGATCGACAGCTGGTCCCTGCGCCAGAAATGGTATTGGGACCAGCTGCACAACGACGTGATCCAGAAAATCCTGCGCAAGGCGCGCAAAGGCACAAAGGTCATTTTCATTCCCGGGAATCACGATGAGAATTTCCGCGATTTCACCGGCCACCGCTTTGGCCACGTCGCCGTGATGCGCGAGGCAGTCTACAAAAGCGCGTCAGGCCTTAGTTATCTGATCCTCCATGGCGACAAGTTTGACAACGTGATCTATTTCGCCCCATGGCTCGCAAAGTTCGGTGACTGGGCCTATGAGCGATTGATGGACCTGAACGGTCCGGTCAACGCCATGCGTCGCCTGTTGGGTTTCGGAAAATGGTCGCTTTCCGCCTATATGAAACACAAGGTCAAGAAGGCGGTGGAATTCATATCGCGATTTGAGGAGGCCGTGGTCCGCGAGGCCCACGCGCGCGGCTGCCAGGGCGTGATTTGCGGCCATATTCATACACCAGACAACCGGATAATCGGCGGCATTCATTATTTGAATGACGGCGACTGGGTGGAAAGCTGCACCGCCCTTGTCGAGCATTTCGATGGCCGTTTCGAGATCATCAATTGGAGGCAGGCGAAACCTGAAACCGTCAAGGAACCCATGGATGAAAGCGCCATGCCGGCGCCTCAGTCACCGGCCTTTATTCATCTTCGCTAGAAAAGGCTTCTCCAGTCCACCTGCTGTCTCAATAAAGCTGATAACTTCAGCAAGCCCTTTACGACGGAGCATATCGGAGAAGACATAGGGCTTGTCACCCCGCACTTTTTTCGTATCGTCTTCCATGACGTCAAGCCGCGCATTCACATGGGGCGCGAGATCGGTTTTGTTGATGATGAGAAGATCGGAGCGGCTGATGGCAGGGCCGCCCTTCCTTGGAATTTTTTCGCCCTGGCACACACTGATGACATAAAGCGTGATGTCGGCCAGATCGGGCGAGAATGTTGCCGCCAGGTTGTCACCTCCAGATTCGATGAAGATGATATCCAAATCCTTGTGGCGCGAAGTCATCTCGGCAATCGCTGAAAGATTGATGGATGCATCTTCGCGTATGGCCGTGTGTGGGCAGCCCCCGGTTTCAACCCCCATGATGCGGTCTTCAGGCAGGGCCTGAACCCTATTGAGAATGAGCGCATCTTCCTTCGTATAAATATCATTGGTGATCACGGCAACCGAATAGGTCTCGCGCATCGCCTTGCACAGCATTTCAATCAATGTGGTCTTGCCGGAGCCCACCGGCCCGCCAATGCCAACGCGCAAGGGTCCATGTTTGCTCATGAGCGAAACACCCGTGAATATTGGGTTTCATGCCGCATGGCAGAAATATCAGACAACAGAGTGGAACTGCCGAGATCATCAAGCTTTGCTGTCAAGGCCCGTTCTGCTGTTTTGGCAATAACCGACATAAGACCGCCCATGACTTCGAGCCCTTTGGTCTGACCGAGGGGAACAAGCCGTACAGCCACGGCGATCAGATTATTTGTAAAGGCCTGCAAATAAGCAAGCAGACCCGCACGTTTGTCTATGCCTGCTTTTTGACACGCTGCCGCAACAGCCACGGGATAAGTTTGAAGATTCATGGTTTCGCCAGCCGACAAGGTCGCCACCGCTTTAGCGAATGACTGGCCGAGGTCAGAGGTTTCCAAAGCCCGTTCGCGCGATGCGGCAAGAGCCAGAGCCAATTCATCAATCTCCGCGCGAACTTCGTCACTCGCGTCATAGGCAGCCGAGAACAATACCGCATCATTCCACCCGCTGCCATGAACCAACAGAGACTCAATCCACACCCTCACGTCATCACCCGATTTCACTATGCCATCATCAATGGCCCATTCCAGTCCGTGGGAATAGGCAAAGCTGCCAACCGGAAAGGCCGGCGACATGAAGGCCAGAAGTTGCAATAGTTGCTGGGACTCAGTGGTGATGGCCATAGGCGCCTGCTTCCGGCTCAAATATTTCTTCAATATCAGCAACACGGGCACCAAGGCCCACAAGCATCTCCGAAATCACATGGTCCCGGCGGATCAGGATGCGGTCGCTTTCAATCTGCGCTTCAAGATGGCGATTGCCAATCTGATAGGCCAGAACCGTAAGATGGGCGGAATCCCGGCCACGAATCTCCGTCAGTGGTTCCGGCCGTGCCAACACTTTAATGACGCGGCCATCTTCCAGTACCAGCCCGTCCCCATGGCGCAGCGCCTGCGCCTGTTCGAGATCAAGCAGAAATGAGAGCCCGCCATCAGCCTTCATCACCATGCGGCGACGGTGGCGCGCCGTGTGATCCAAAGTAATGGTTTCATAAGGCCCATTCATGAGTGGTCCTGCGGGACGAACGTGCGTCGCGCGCAGCATTTTAGAACAGGAAGTAGCGCTGCGCCATCGGCAGCACGGTTGCGGGGTCACAGGTGAGAAGTTCGCCATCGGCGCGAACCTCATAGGTTTCCGGATTCACCTCTATCTTCGGCATCTCGCCATTATGCACCATAGCGGATTTGGAAATTGTGCCCCGCGTATTGAGAACTGCAACTAGGCTCTTGTCCACGCCAAGCTTTTTCTCCAGGCCTTTTGCAAGCGACGCCGCCGACACAAAGGTGAGGGCAGACCGCGCCAGCGACTTGCCAAAGCTCGCAAACATCGGGCGGTAATGTACGGGCTGCGGCGTCGGAATCGAAGCATTGGGATCGCCCATGGGGGCTGCCGCAATGGAACCGCCGAGCAGAACCAGATCGGGCTTCACTCCGAAGAATGCGGTCGACCAGAGAACCAGATCGGCCTTCTTGCCAGCTTCAATGGAACCCACCTGATGGGCAATTCCCTGCGCGATGGCCGGATTGATGGTATATTTTGCAATGTAGCGTTTCACCCGGAAGTTATCATTCTGGTTTTTGTCTTCGGCCAAACGCCCGCGCTGCACTCGCATTTTATGCGCCGTCTGCCAGGTGCGGATGATCACTTCACCGACGCGTCCCATGGCCTGGCTATCCGACGACATCATGGAAAACACCCCGAGATCGTGGAGAATGTCTTCCGCTGCAATGGTTTCCTTCCTGATACGGCTTTCGGCAAAGGCAATATCTTCAGGTATCCGCGGATTGAGATGGTGGCACACCATCAGCATGTCGAGATGTTCGGCTACCGTGTTGATTGTGTAAGGCCGCGTGGGGGTTGTGGACGATGGCAACACATTTGGGAGGCTGGCAATGCGGATGATATCAGGCGCATGACCACCGCCCGCCCCTTCCGTGTGGAAAGCGTGAATTGTGCGGCCCTTGAAAGCGGCAATCGTGGCTTCAACAAAACCTGATTCATTCAGTGTATCCGTATGCAGCCCCACCTGCACGTCAAAGCGATCGGCCACCGCAAGGCAGCAATCAATGGTGGCAGGTGTCGTTCCCCAATCCTCATGCAATTTAAGCCCGCAGGCACCGGCGAGGATTTGCTCTTCCAACGCGGCTGGTAACGAAGCATTGCCCTTGCCCATAAAGCCGAGATTCATCGGAAAGGCATCCGCCGCTTCAATCATGCGCCCCAGGTGCCACGGCCCCGGCGTACAGGTCGTTGCTTTGGTACCTGTTGCTGGGCCGGTCCCGCCACCGATCATCGTCGTGATGCCGGAGTTCAAGGCCTCGTCAATTTGCTGGGGCGCGATGAAATGAATATGGGCATCAATACCGCCAGCGGTTAGAATTTTTCCCTCACCGGCAATAATCTCCGTACCCGGACCAATAATGATGGTCACTCCCGATTGCGTGTCAGGATTTCCCGCCTTGCCGATGGTTGCAATGCGCCCGTCTTTCAAGCCTAAATCAGCTTTCACAATTCCCCAGTGATCGATGATCAAAGCATTGGTTATCACCGTATCAACGGCACCCGCTGCCCGCGTGACTTGGCTTTGCCCCATGCCGTCCCGGATGACTTTGCCGCCTCCGAAAGTGACTTCCTCGCCATGAACCGTGAAATCACGCTCCACTTCAACGAAGAGCTCCGTATCCGCGAGCCGAACCTTGTCGCCCACCGTGGGGCCAAACATGCCGGCATAGCTGGCGCGAGGCTGCTTAGTCGCCATCACAAGTCCCCCATGATTTTCTGCTGGAAACCATATATTTTCCGTGAGCCCCCGAGCGGCACCAAGGTCACGTCGCGCCGTTGCCCAGGTTCAAACCGCACCGCCGTGCCGGAAGGAATATCAAGCCGCATGCCCCGCGCCTTCGCGCGCTCAAACCGAAGCGCCTCATTGGTTTCAAAGAAATGATAGTGGGAGCCGACCTGTATGGGTCGGTCGCCCGCATTGGCAACTTCGATGGTTACACGTTTTGCGCCCACATTGATTTCAATGTCGCCAGACGCTGGAATGATTTCACCGGGGATCATGTCTCTCTCTTCAGCGCACGGGGTTATGAACGGTGACAAGTTTGGTGCCGTCTGGAAAAGTGGCCTCAACCTGGATGTCATGGATCATTTCGGCAATCCCTTCCATCACTTGCGCTCTGGAAACAACACGGGCCCCTGTCTCCATCAGATCGGCAACACTGCGGCCATCCCGCGCCCCTTCGACGACAAAATCCGTGATGAGGGCAATCGTCTCAGGATGATTGAGCTTGACGCCGCGCTCGAGCCTGCGCCGTGCAACACCGGCCGCCATCGCAATCAGCAGTTTGTCTTTTTCCCGTGGCGTCAGATGCATATAATTTCCTCAAAGAGTCCAAACTTTAGGCAGTTCGCTTGGCGCAGCAAGCACCCTCAAGGCCGGAATCAAGGTTTTTCTTAAATCGAAGCCATCCACGCCCACAAGCCTTGCAATGAGCTTGCCATCCCAGGCGCTCACACCGCCCAGATCATCAAATATTTCGCGTAAGGGCTCAAGGAAACTTTCAGCCGTCGGCCCCACAAAAACCAGCGTGGCAAAGGCCGTAGCCCCATTGAGCGCAGCAGCACCTTGAACCCGCACCGGATCAAAACGAAGGTCATCGGCATAAATCAGCCGCCCGTTACTGCGGATGCGCCAACGGTCACGGAAGTAAAAATCCGTCAGATTTTCACCCATGGCCCTGCGGCCCAAAATCACTGACTCCACCGCGAGTAGCGTGGCGCTTCGATGAAGTTCGACATCAAGGGATCTCTCCAGCTTTGCCCCATCAAAAATTATGGTTTCCTGGGGCAACCATGACAGCCGCGCTTCGCCCTGCCCGCGAAGTTTTGTCGTGACCCGCGTCTCACTGCCCAGCGAAGGATAAATTTTTTCCGCCGCCTGCGTTGTCAGACAGAGATCACTTGCTGCCTGTGCAGTAATTTCAAAACGATCGCCTCCAGCCAGCCCTCCGGATGTATTGATGATAATCGCTTCATGGGGTTGGTCTGCCGGCCGCGCAGGCACGCGCAGTTTCGCACAACCCTCTTCGCGCAGGCGCTTCACCACACCGCGCGCTCTTATTTCAAGTGCAAGACTACCTGCACTGCGCTGCAGATCAGAATCCAAGGTCTGAATCACAGTCATTCTAACCGATCCAACCCAGCAGCTCCTGGCGAACCAACACCTCCAGCATGTCTGCGGAATGCTGACTATCATTCAAGCAAGGCACAGCTGAAAAATTAGTGCCACCCGCATGTTTGAAGGTTTCATCAAGGCCAATAGCAACTTCCTCCAGGGTTTCCACACAATCGGCAGAAAATCCTGGCATGATCATCACCAGATTTCTAATACCTTTTGCCGGCAAGCCTTCAACGGTGTTTTGTGCATAGGGCTGCAGCCATTCAGCCCGGCCAAAGCGCGATTGAAACACCACTTGCAATTGCCCAGGCGCGAGTTTCATTTTTTCCCGCAGCAGGCGTGCGGTTTTCATGCAGTGGCAATAATAGGGATCGCCTTTGGTCAAATAGTCCTGCGGCAATCCATGAAATGATGCCAGGATCAAATCTGGCTTCCACGCCAAATTTTTGATATGATCCTTCAGGCTTTTTGCCAGGGCATCAATATAGGCGGGATGATCATAATAGGGCGGCACGCTGCGAATGGCGGGTTGCCACCGCATGGTGCCCAAGGCCTCGAAACACTTGTCCAAGGCCGTTGCTGTCGTTGCGGCGCTATATTGCGGATAGAGCGGCACGAACAAAATCCGGTCGCAGCCCTGCTCCTTGAGCGCTTCGATGCGTTTACTCACCGGCGGCAGGCCATAGCGCATGGCCCAGTCAACAATAATCTCCGGCCTGTCCTTGAGTGACTCTTGAAGTTTTTCGCTTTGCCCGCGCGTAATGGTCTTCAGGGGCGATTCATTGAGGTCCTTGTTCCAGATCTTTCCATAGGCATGGCCACTCTTCTGCGGACGGAAAGTCAGAATAATCCCGTTCAGAATGACCCACCACAGGATAGGATTGACTTCGATCACCCGGCGGTCCGACAGAAATTCCTTCAAGTAACGCCGCATTGGCCAATAGGACGTGGCTTCAGGTGTTCCTAAATTCATCAGTAAAACGCCAATATTGCCTTTGTTAACTTCCGGGTGGTTTGGGGGCAGGAGTTTTGTTGAGAAACCGCTTTTCATGGGCCTTGGTCATAGGTGAAGATAGTGCTGGAATCAACCAGACCGGAAGGCGTTAATATATTGCAAACGCTGATTGAATATCTTGTTTTCAAGGAAATTTGTGCAAGGCGCATATCGCAATGGATAGTTTGGAAACAGGGCGAGGTCCATTCTTCTCCCAGCTCCAGAAGGAAGGGCAGCGCGCCGCCGATCTTGCCTTTGCTGATCTTGACACAACTTCAACAACCTCGAATATCGAGCCAGGGCCTTTCCGCGCCGCACAAATAGACGCCCTTTACGGCACCCTGCCGCTCTTTGTTCTATCCCACATTATTGTGGTTCCAACCTTTGCCGCGGTAATTTCCCAGCAGCTTCATACCGCCATGATCACCTGGTGGGTTGCCCTTTCAATCGTGCCTGTGGTGTTATTGATCATTCTTTGGGGCCGCCATGCCCGAAGAAACTCCTCCATTGCCAGCGTTCCAGAAATTCGCCGGATCGAATTGCTTGGTGTCCTTTTCGGCCTTTCCTGGGCTTTGTTCCCTGCCGCATTTTTTACACCTGCCGATGCCAGTTTGCGTGTTCTTATCGTTGGCGTAACACTCGCTGCTGCGGCAGTTGGAACTTTTGCATTGTCTCGCGTTCCAGCTGCTGCCATTGTTTTCTGCGCTTTGATCACTGGTTCCCTGTCACTTTCAGTTACCAGGCTCGAAGGCCAGATTGGCCTCACCTTCACGCTCTTTACCGTTGCCTATGGCCTCATTCTTACCGGCATGGTTCTCAACCACCATCGCGATCATTTGCAGAAGGCCGTTGATGCGCAAGAAATGCGCCACCAAAAAGACATCATCGCGCTCCTGCTCAATGACTTCGAACTCGGTACAAGCGACTGGTTATTTGAATGCGATGCCAAGGGTGCACTCACCTATGCATCTGCAAGGCTAAGTGAGATTGTTGAAAAACCACCGCAGGAACTTAAAAAACTGACTCTTCTGGAAGCGGCAAATGCCGATCCATCTCAATTCGGCTGGACCGAACTTGGCGAGACTATAGAGGCTAGAAAGCCAATCGTCGCCCACCAGCTTGAAGTCAAAAAACCAGGGCAAACGACCTACTGGCAAATCAGCGCCCGGCCGCTCTTTGATAATAATGGCGTTTACCAAGGCTACCGCGGCGTAGGGCGCGATATTACGGCAGAATGGGAAACCGATCGCAAGCTGATTGAAGCCAAGGAGGCGGCAGAAGCTGCAAGTGCTGCAAAATCCCAATTCCTGGCCGTCATGAGCCACGAATTGCGCACTCCACTGAATTCGATTGTTGGATTCTCGGAAATTCTCTCATCGCGCAATGAAGAGGCAATCGAAACCGAAGCCAGGCTGGACTATGCGAAAACCATTCTCGATAGCAGCAAACACCTGCAGACTCTGATCAACGATATTCTCGATGCAACACGCATCGAAAACGGGACGATATCTCTTGTTGAGCAGGATATTGACGCAGCCGAGCTTGTCGAAATCGCCGTAAAAATGTGTCGCGACCAGGCTGAAAAAGCCGATGTCACGCTTGTTGCAAAACTCACCGATGGCATTGAGGTCCGCGCCGACATCACCCGTACCAAGCAAATCATTCTCAATCTCCTGATCAATGCCATCAAGTTTTCTATGACAGGCGGCGTCGTGAACATTGAAGTAGTGCGCAAGCGCGATGACCGGCTTGCCATTGTTATTCGCGACAGCGGCATCGGCATAAGACCTGAGGACTTGAGCCGTGTCTTTGAGCCCTTTGTGCAGGCCGAAGAAGGCACCTCGCGGCGTTTTTCCGGTATTGGCCTTGGCCTTTCCATCGCACGAAAAATTGCCCGCCTCCACGGCGGCGATGTGACTTTGGAGAGCCAATTCGGTGCTGGCACCACGGCGCGCTTTGAGCTGCCGGCCTCGCGTGTCTCTTGGCCCAGCAAGCCATCAAAACCCCAG